>JADFHG010000039.1 GCA_022567365.1 Planctomycetota bacterium
CCCAAACTCATATGCCGGATCCACCGACACTCGCAACGCATCAAATAGCGAGAGATCGCGCGGGCTGAAGCCCGCGGCTCGGTTTGTTCAGGACAGTTCAACGCCGTCATACGAGGAAGAAATAGGCTACCGGGGCGGCAGATCGACGTTGAAAAACTTGGAGGGGCTGGGCGCAACGTCAAAATTGAGCTCGAGGCGGGCGGCTTCGGACATTCGTTCGGGCGTCCACGGCGGATCCCAGACGAGTTCGACCTTGGCGTCAGTTACGGAGGCGACCGATTTGACCTTGACTTCGACGGCCGGCGGCAACGACTCGGCGACCGGGCAGGTCGGCGCCGTGAGCGTCATACGCACGGAGACCACGCCGTCCGGCGCGACGTCGATCCCGTAAATCAAACCGAGGTCGTAGATGTTTACGGGGAGCTCGGGGTCGAAGATCGTGCGTATGGCCTCGATGACGTCGGCCTCGATCGCCTTCGCCTTGATCTCGTCTACGGGCGATTTTTCCGTGGGCATTGGCACTTCCTTACGCGAAGACTTATTGAGTCGTTAGTTGTCAGTTGTCAGTTGTCAGTCTTCAGTTGTCAGTCGTCATTTGTCAGTTCGAATAGCGGCCAGTTGAAAAAGTGTGGCACGGGTCAATAGCCCGTCTTACCACCGGCTATTAGCCGGTGCCACACCTGTTTTCGCCGGTTGAAAACCGGTGCCACTCATCCAGATCAGGGTCTTTCAACGGGCTGCTAGACCGACCAGTGAGAACTTCCCTACAGTAAACTTCCGTACTGACAACTTCCCTACTGACGACTTCCTTACTGATAACTTCCTTACTAACAACTTCCCTACTGCCGGCACACAAGAACCGGCCTTGCTTTCGCCCGGTCCGCATCCGGGAATCGGCGCCATGCTATTCCGTCGTGACGACTTCGTCGCGTCGCTCGATCGCGGCTTTGACCGTATGCCACGCCAGTGTCGCACACTTGACCCGCGCCGGAAACGCACAAACACCGGAAAACACCTCGAGCTTACCGAGCGCGGGTCCGTCTTCGCAGGCCGATGCCGCTTCGCCCATAACCATGGCACGGAAACGCGCGAACAGGGCTTGGGCTTCCGCCAGCGTCTTACCCTTGAGGCTCTCGGTCATGAGCGAGGCGGAGGCCGTCGAGATTGCACAACCGCTCCCCTGAAACGCGACGTCCGTCACGACGTCATTATCGAGCTTTATCGAGACCGTGATCCGGTCTCCGCAGAGGGGATTGAACCCCTCGGCGTGCGAATCCGCGTCTTCCATGACCCGCCGGTTCTTCGGACTCCGGTTGTGGTCGAGGATGAGCTGCTGGTATAGGTCGCGTGGGTCGTTCATCCGCCGAAGACCTCGATGACCTGCCGAATGCCGTCGGCGAGGGCGTCCACCTCGTCGCGCGTATTGTAGAACGCGAACGACGCCCGCGCGGTGGCGGTCAGGCCGAATCGTTCCATGAGCGGTTGAGCGCAGTGGTGCCCCGTTCTGACGGCGATCCCGAGTTGGTCCAGGATCGTGCCGACGTCGTGCGGGTGTACGCCCTCGACGACAAACGAGACCACCGATGCCTTTTCGGTGGCGGTGCCGATGATACGCACGCCCGGGATTGCCGACAGCGTTTGCGTGGCATGGTCGAGAATGTCTCGTTCGTACGCGGCGATCCGTTCCATGCCGACCGCATTGATGTAATCGATCGCCGCACCAAACCCGATGACACCGGCGATGTTGGGCGTCCCGGCTTCAAACTTGAACGGCAGTTCGTTGTATGTCGTACCGTCAAAGCTGACGGAGAGGATCATCTCGCCGCCCCCCTGGTACGGTGGAAGACCGTTTAGAAGATCGTACTTGCCGTAGAGCACGCCCACGCCGGTGGGTCCGAAGAGTTTGTGACTCGAAAACGCGTAGAAGTCGCAGTCGAGATCCCGGACGTCGACGGGCGTGTGTGGTACGGCCTGGGCACCGTCCACGAGCACGCGGACCTCGCTGCGGTGGGCGATGTCGATGATCTCCTTGATCGGCGTGATCGTACCGAGCGCGTTGGACACGTGCGTCACGGCCACGAGCATGGTCCGCGGTCCGAGCAGCTTCTCGTACTCTTCGAGGATGATTTCTCCCGCGTCGTTGATCGGAGCCACCTTGAGCACCGCGCCGGTCTGTTCGCACAGCATCTGCCAGGGGACGATGTTCGAGTGGTGCTCGAGCGTGGATATTAGGATCTCGTCGCCGGGCTGAATCACCGAGTGACCGTAGGTCTGGGCAACGAGATTCACGGCTTCGGTCGTGCTTCTCAAAAACACGATCTCTTCCACGCGGTCGGCGCCGATGAAGTCCCTCACCTTTGCACGGACCTTCTCATAGGCCGCGGTCGCGCGAACGCTGAGTTCGTGGACGCCGCGGTGAATGTTCGCGTTGTCCTTGAGGTAGTGGTCGGTGATTGCATCGATGACGGCGCGCGGCTTCTGGGTCGTCGCGGCGTTGTCGAGATAGACCAGCGGTTTCCCGTTGACCGTTTGCTGGAGGATCGGAAAATCCCGACGGATTGCCTCGACGTCGAACGATTGCGCGTCCGTTCGGACCAAGGTATCCGCGGAATCGCTCTTGGCGGTGATCATTCGGAGACATCCAGCGAACCGCCTTGCGGCAACTTCGCGAGAACCAATTCGTCGAGCAGGGTCCGAAGGGCCGGGATCCGGACCCCGGCGATGATCTCCCGCGCGAACGCATAGACGAGCAGGGTTCGTGCCGCGTCTTCCGAGAGACCGCGCGTGCGCAGGTAAAACATCTGCTCCTCGTTCACTTGCCCGATGGTCGCGCCGTGCGTGCACTTGACGTCGTCCGCGAGGATCTCGAGCTGCGGCTTGCTCTCGACAAGTGCGTCCGGCGAGAGGAGCAAGCTCTTGTTGGACTGCTTGGCGTCGGTCTGTTGAGCGTCCTTGCGCACCATGATCTTACCGGAAAAAATGCCGCGCCCCTTACCCGCGAGTATACCCTTGAAGAACTCCCGGCTGTTGCAGTGCGGTTTGGCATGGTCCACGCGGAGGTGGTTGTCGATGTGCTGTGTACCGTCGGCCAGGTACAAACCGTTCAACAGACACTCGCATCCTTCACCGTCCAGAAAGGCGTTGATGTCGTTGCGGACCAGGATTCCACCGAGCGATATGCAGTGCGACGCTACGTCACTGCCGCGCTGGTGATCGACCTGAAACGTCGCGATGTGATAGGCCTCGTCGTTCTCGCGTTCGAGTTTGTAGTGGTCAATCGCGGAATCCTCGCCCGCGACGATCTCCGTCACCGCATTCGTAAAACACGCCCCGGTATCGAGCCCGACGTAGCTCTCGACGATCGTCACCCGGCTGTTCGCCTCGGTCACAATCAGCATGCGCGGGCTGGTCATCGCCGCCGGACTTTGGGGCGTCGTCGCGAACAGCACGTGGATCGGCGTCTCGACGACCACGCCCTTGGGTACGTGCACGAAAGCACCGTCTTCAAACAGAGCGGTATTGAGCGCCACAAACGCCTGCCCGTCGCAATCGGCGTGTTGGGCCAGGTGCGACTCCAAGAGCGGCGCATGGGTATCCATCGCGGCGGCAAGATTGCACACCGTCACGCCGTCCGGGAGACCGTCGAGCTTGGACAGTCCGGCATCAAACCGACCGTTCACGAACGTGAGGCGACACGCCGTCACGTCGGTCAACGCGAAACGCTCGATCCGCTCGAATGCGAGCGACGAATCGTTGTGGGTCGCTATCTCGAACGGCGTATCGGCGATCCGCGATACATTGGTGTAGCGCCATTCGTCGTCGCGCGTCGTCGGGAAACCGAGTGCGCGAAACCGCTCGGCGGCGCCTCGTCGAATCGAGCGCAGCCAAGCGGGTTCGGCGGCGGTGCGCCGGGCATCGATCGCCGACTCGCAGAGGGCGACGTAGCTATCCTTTGTTTCGATTGCTTGAATCATCCGGATTCGTCACCTTTCGCCTACGTGGCCGCCGATGTATGCGCCGCGGGCGCCTCTTTAAGCCAGGAATAGCCCTCTTCCTCGAGATGAAGCGCGAGTTCCTTGCCGCCCGATTTCACGATCTTACCGTCGGATAGCACGTGGACGAAGTCGGGCACGATGTGATTGAGCATCCGTTGGTAATGCGTGATGACGATGATCGCCCGCTCCGGGCCGCGAAGCCTGTTGACCCCGTTGGCCACGACCTTGAGCGCGTCGATGTCCAAACCGGAGTCGGTCTCATCGAGTATGGCGAGCTTCGGCTCGAGCACGGCCATCTGAAAGATCTCGTTGCGTTTCTTTTCTCCACCGGAAAACCCCTCGTTGACCGCGCGGCTCAGCAGGCGATCATCTATATTAACGAGCTTGGCCTTTTCCTTGACGATGGCTAGAAAGTCGTACGCGTCGAGTTCGTCCTCACCGCGATGCTTGCGGATCGCGTTCATCGCAGACTTGAGAAACTGACTGCTGCTGACACCGGGGATCTCCACGGGGTATTGGAACGCGAGGAAGATGCCCTCGCACGCGCGTTCGTTCGGCTCGAGTGCGAGCAGATCCTTGCCCTCGAAGAGTATCTCCCCCTCGGTCACTTCGAACGTATCGCGCCCGGCGATCACCAGTGCCAAGGTGCTCTTCCCGGAACCGTTTGGCCCCATGATCGAGTGTACCTCGCCGGCGTTGACCGTGAGGTTGATGCCCTTGAGCACTTCGTGGCCGTCCACGCTTGCATGTAGGTTGCGTATTTCAAGCATACCGTCGTTTTGTCTCCTCGAATTCGAGTGATGCACCTTTAGCAATCCCTCGAAAAACTGCGGGTATCGTCCGCCTCCCGTGGCGGACGTGGCTTCCGAGACCGCTATCGCCGTCCTACGGCCGTCACAGGGGGCGGCCGCTACTCTTCCGGCGGAGCACCACTTCTTTCAACAGGCTGTCAGATCTTTCGCGTACAAATCGCGATTAAACCTTGGTTAGGATCCGTGCAAAAATAACCGGACCGTTTTCCTGGTCGTCATCCTGAGCGCAGCGAAGGATCTCACCTGCAATTCTCGCGAGATTCTTCGCTGCGCTCAGAATGACAGTCGTGCCGATTGAACCAGTTATTCTTGCGCGGATCCTAAGAGACTCCAACCAAGACCGAGCCGCGGACTTCAGCCCGCGCGATGCCACGGTTTTGGCGCGACGATTCTCTATGTCCGGACGATCGCGCAAGCTGAAGCATGCGGCTCAGAGAGTCGCGGATCTCATCAAAAGAGGAATAACGCGTGTACGTGCCCGACATCGAACTTCACGAAGCAAGAAGCGTAAACGACGCCGCCGAACTGCTCACCCGTTATGCCCCCGATGTGAAGCTGCTGGCCGGCGGCACCGATCTGCTCGTCGATCTCAAGACGGGCAGGATCGCCACGAAACATCTAGTGTCCATCCGCAATGTCCGGGAGATGCGCGGCGTCTCGATGGAAGGCGATGTCCTTCGGATCGGCGCACGGACCACCATCACCGAGCTCTCTCGATCGTCCATTGTGCGCAACCGCTTCGCGCCGCTGCTCGACGCCACGCGCGATATGGCCGCCCAGCAGATTCGCAACGTCGCGACCGTCGGCGGAAACCTGGCCAGCGCGGTCTCCTGCGCGGACCTTCCGCCGATTCTGATCGTAATGCGAGCCTCCGTCGTGCTCGTGTCGCCGAATGGACAACGCACGGTACCTCTCGAAGAGTTTTTCGCGGGTGTGCGGCGGACCGTGGCCACGAATACCGAGATCCTCACGGAGATTCTCGTGCCGATCCCGCCCGAGAGATCCGGAGCGGCATACGCGAGGTTCGCGCTCCGCGACGGAAACGCGATCGCCGTCGCCAGCGTCGCGGCCGGTATTCGATTCGACGAGTATGGGTTGATTGCGGATGCGCGCGTCGTTTTGGGCGCGGTAGCGCCCAACCCTGTTATGGTTGATGCCGCCGCCGAGACGCTTCGCGGCAGTCCGCCGACCGACGACGCCTATGAGCGCGCCGCCGTCGCCGCGACGAAAGCGGCCCGACCGATATCCGACATACGGGGCTCGGCCGAGTTCCGGTGTGAATTGATCGGGGTGCTGACCAAGCGAGCCTTGACGACGGCCCGGGAGCGGGCGGGTGGATTAGAGTCGGAGCGGACGGGCGAATGAGAATAGGAACGGATAAGGGTGTGTCGTACAAAGGATGCATTGACGGATCATACCCGAGCCGCGGGCTTCAGCCCGCGCGATGTCTCGGGTGTAGACAATTCTCCGATCAGCGTAGACGCCCGCTATCAACGACAGTCGCCGAGCGAATTGGTTTACGCAACTCCGCGCGGGCTGAAGCCCGCGGCTCGGGAAAAGTGCATTGGCGTGGCACTGAGCGGACCCGATACCGGCAGCGGCTGGAGGAACGATCGTGACCAGGGCATATTCCTTGACGGTCAACGGCCAGACCTACGCCGTAGCCGCGGCCCCCGGCGACACGCTTCTCGACGTACTGCGCGACAAGCTATGGCTGACCGGCACGAAAAAGGGTTGCAACGTCGGCGACTGCGGCGCGTGTACCGTGCTGATCGACGGCGAAGCGATGAATAGCTGCCTACTGCTCGCCGGCGAGGTCGAAGGAAGAACGATCACGACGATCGAGGGCGTGGCGACGAACGGCGGACTCTCGCCCATCCAAAAAGCCTTCGTGCGCGAGGGCGCGATCCAGTGCGGCTTCTGCACGCCCGGGATGATCCTGTCCGCGACGGCGCTGCTGGAGCGCAACCCCAGTCCTGACACCGACGAGATCAAGGACGCGCTGGCCGGGAATCTCTGCCGATGCACCGGATACTCCGGCATCCTCCGGGCGATGCATCGCTGCGACAACTACCGGAGCGACGGCACCTGCGCAAACAAGGAATCCCCCCGAGCCGCGTGCTTCAGCCCGCGCGATGATTCGGAACCGAGTACCCGATCCGCGTGCTTCAGCCCGCGCGGTCATTCGGACGTCGATCACGACGCACTTAGCGCGGACGAACACCATCAAGGGGAATCGCCGAGTGAATCGGCATGCGCGGGTCCGCGGGGGCTAAAGCCCGCGGCTCAGGAAGAAAAGTCCGTACATTCGCGCGGGCTGAAGCCCACGGCTCGGGAAGAAAATCCCGTAGCCCGGGATCCACGTTTTGATAACATCGCCATTTCGATCCCCCGCGTCGATGCCGCCGACAAGGTTACCGGCCGGGCGATCTATACCGCCGACATCTCCCTGCCCAACATGGTTCACGGCAAGATCCTCGGCTCGACGATCGCCCACGGGATCGTCAAACGAATCGACACGTCCAAGGCCGAAGCCCTGCCCGGCGTGCTCGCGGTGATCACCGGCAAGGACGTCCCCGATACGATGTACGGTGTCTCGCCCGCCCGCTACGACGAATACGTTTTGGCAAAGGACAAGGTGCGGCACTACGGTGACGAGGTGGCCGCCGTCGCCGCGATCGACGAAAAAACGGCGGAGCGGGCGATTCGCCTCATCGAGGTCGAATATGAAGAGCTGCCGGTCGTGCTCGATCCGTACGAGGCCATCAAAGACGGCGCGCCGCAAATCCACGAACGCTACAAAAACAACGTCAACACCCACGTCGATCAGAGTTTCGGCGACGTGGACAAGGCCTTCGCCGAGTCGCACCACGTCCGCGAGGAAACCTTTACCGGAAACCACATTTACCAATCCCCCCTCGAGCCCCATGCGGCAATCGCCACGTGGGACCACGACGGCACGCTCGTCGTGTATACCTCCACGCAGGTGCCGCACTACGTGCAGTACATGATGGCCCACGTCTTCCACATGCCGCTGGGCAAGATCCGCGTGATTCGACCTTGCGTCGGCGGCGGGTTCGGCGGCAAGGCCGAGACGACCCCGCTCGATCTCTGCGCGGTGATCCTCAGCAAGAGGCTCGGTCGGCCCGTAAAGATGTGCTATTCCCGCGAAGAGATGTTCCTACACGGTCGCGGTCGCCACAAGCAACACATGAAATTCAAGCTGGGCGTCGATGCCGAGGGAAGGATCACCGCGTTCAAGAGCGAGATCTATCTCGACGGCGGCGCATACTCATCGTTCGGGGTCGCGACTGCGTACTACGCGGGCAGCGTCGTGCCCACGCTCTATCACATTCCAAATTACAAATACGACGGCTACCGCATGATGACCAACAAGCCGGCGGCCGGTGCCATGCGGGGGCACGGAGTGCCCCAGCCGCGCTTCGCGTTCGAGTGTTTGCTCAGCATGATCGCCGACGACCTCGGTATCGACCCCGTCGACATCCGCCGCCGCAACGCCATGGACCCCGACACGATGACCGTCAACGAGATGGACGTCGGCAGTTGCGAGTTCAAGGCGACGCTGGAAGCCACGGCCGAGAAGTCCCGTTGGGACGCGAAATACGGCAAGCTCCCGCGCGGCAAGGGCATCGGTATCGGCTGCGGCGGGTTCGTCTCCGGTGCGGGATACTGCATTTATCGCGGCCAGGTGCAGATGTCGCACGAAAAACCCCGCGAACACTTCCAAAAGCGCTCGATCTTCCCGCACGCCAATGCCATCGTGAAGATCAGCGAAGACGGGATGGCCGCCGTGCTCATGATCGGCGCGGCGGAAATCGGCCAGGGTAGTGACACGGTTCTGACACAAATGTGCGCGGAAGGGCTGGGCATCCCGGCGTCACGCGTGCGCATTCGCAGCGAGGACAGCGACATCTCACCGCTGGACCTCGGCTCCTATTCGTCGCGCGTCACGCTGATGGCCGGCCACGCGGTGTCCCGCGCGGGCTTCGCGGTCGTCGATAAGATGAAACCCTACGCCGCCGCGCTCCTGGGGTGCGACGAATCGGAAGCAGTCGCCCGCGCCGGCAAGTTCTACGTAACCCGAGCCGCGTGCTTCAGCCCGCGCGATGATTCGCAGCCGACCCCCCGCGCGGCAGGTGTCAGCCCGCGGGGTGACACAGACGGACACGGACGCTCACCGACCGCCCCCCGACCCGAAATCGACGAATCCCGCTCCGTCGCGTGGGAAGAGGTCGCGCGGAAATACTTCAACGACAACGGCCCGCTCGTCGCCACCGGTTGCTACAAACCACCCGATGGACTCGGCGGGGACTACAAAGGCTCGACCGTCGGCACCAGCCCGGCCTACTCGTTCGGCACGGCCGTCTGCGAGGTCTCCGTCGATATGGACACCGGCAAGGTCAAGATCGACAAGTTCACCGACTACCACGACTGCGGCACGCCGATCAACCCGTTGGCCGTCCACGGCCAAGTCGAGGGCGCCGTCGTAATGGGCGCCAGCGAGACCATTCTCGAGGACGTTCAGTTCGACGAGAAGGGCCGCATCCTCAATCCGAACCTGCACGGTTATCTAATGATGACCATCAAGGACGCTCCGGAAATTTTCAGCGGTCTTGTCGATTCGTACGAGCCGCGCGGCCCGTTCGGTGCGAAGGAAATCGGCGAGGGAAGCACGCTGCCCGTGCTAGGCGCCGTTGCGCACGCCATCGCCAACGCCACCGGGGTTTGGATCAAAGATCTGCCGATTACGCCGGAGAAAATCCTCAAGGCGCTCGCAGGAAAGAAGCAAACTAGAGCGCCGGTGTCCGTCTGATACTCCCACCACGATAGCGACATCATGCATCCGAAGGTCAATGGTGAACCGACTCCTGCCGACGGCTGTGTCAGCGGCGACGTTGGCGAGCCACTAACGGGAAACTACTTCATCTCCACCTATCCGCCCTTTTCGACTTGGACGTCGGAGGCAGTGGGCGCTGTAAGCCAAATGCTCCATAATCCCAAGGCACCTTCGAGCACGCCGCTTGGGCTCTATGTCCACATTCCGTTTTGCGTCGAACGGTGTCGGTACTGCTACTATCTTTCGCATGCCGGCAAGTCTCGCCGACACATGGATGAATACGTGGACGCCTTGGCCAACGAGCTGCGCCTCTATCGCGACACCCCAGCCTTGTCGAACCGAAACATCCGTTTCGTCTACTTCGGCGGGGGCACGCCGTCACTGTTGCCCAGCGAAACGCTCGCGCGACTGTTGGAGCGCTTGCAGTTGATCGCGCCGTGGACCGCCGCCGAAGAAGTTTGCTTCGAGTGCGCGCCCAAAACCGCCACCACATCCAAGATGAAGATCCTCAGGGACAACGGCGTTACGCGACTGAGCCTCGGCGTTCAGACGTTCAACGACGATGTGCTTCGTCAAAACGGGCGCATTCATCTTGCCGCGGACGTAGACAGGGCGTATGAAGCCATCCGCGGCGCGGGCTTCCCCGTGGTCAACATCGATCTTATCGTTGGCCTTGTCGGCGAAACGGAAGCATCGTTTATGGAAAGCGTCGACCATGTCATCTTCATGGCACCTGAGAGCGTCACGATTTATCAGCTCGAAATACCGCTCAACACACCGCTCTGCCACGCCCTGGATACCGGCAGCACAGATATAGCCTTGATTTCATGGCCACAGAAACGGCGACGCCTCGGCATCGCTTTTACGCGACTCGAAGAGGCGGGATACACCGTTCGCAGTGCCTACTCCGCAGTGCGCGATGAAAAAAAACACGCCTTTATCTATCAGGACGCGTTGTATCACGGCGCCGACCTGCTAGGGCTCGGCGTGGCCTCGTTTTCGTATCTTGACGGCCTGCATTTTCAAAACGTCACTTCGGACAAGACCTACTTTGAACACGTTCGCTGCGGGGAATTGCCCATCCGGCGAGCCTATGAACTAGACAACGAGGAGCGTCTGATCCGCGAGTTCATTTTGCAACTGAAACTCGGACACGTCGATGTGGACCGGCTTCGCAATCGTTTCGGCGTTGATCCGCTGGGTCGTTTCGCGACGCCATTGGAAGAGCTGCGGCAAAACCGTTGGATTCAGAGCGATGCGGACGGGGTGACGCTATCGCGTGAGGGCCTGCTGCGGGTGGACCGCTTTCTCCGTTTGTTCTACCGCTCCTGTCACCGCAATGCGAAATGCTCGTAGCCATCCGTTGCGCCGGTCTGGCTGTGTCGCGATGCGCCTATCAGCTATAATAAGCCCATGACGCCGCGAGATGTACTTCACACGATCCTATTTGAGCACGACGCGGGCCGACGCGTCGCGCTCTGCGTCGTCGTGGCCACGCGCGGATCGACACCGCAGCCGGCTGGTGTCATGGTTTGTGTTGACGAGAGTGCCGCCGTCGTCGGCACACTCGGCGGCGGCTGCGTTGAAGCGGACGTGCGCCGGCAAGCTCATCAGCAACTCGGCGCCGGGGCCGGGCGACTCGTGACCTTCAAGCTCGACGCCGACTTTGGATATGACGACGGCATGATATGCGGCGGCGAGATGGACGTGGCGATCTGTCCGCTCAACCCCAATGACGACATCGGGCCGTATGTTGCAGCCGCAAAGGCCCTCAAGACCGGCGCCGCGATTATTCCCATCCGTATCAGGCAGAACGAGCAGCAGTTGGAGTATCGTGTTCACCTGGAGGCTGCACCGAAGTTGTTGCTCGCCGGCGCCGGGCATATCAGCCGGGTGCTCGCCGATGTGGCCCAGCGGATCGGGTTCGAGGTCCACGTCATCGACGACCGCACCGACTATGCCAATGATCACCGTTTCCCACCGCCGGTCATCGTGCACGTTGGCGACATCGCCCGGAGTCTGAAAAAGCAAGTACGGGACGGCGTAGCGTACGTCGTCATCGTTACGCGCGGGCACAAGAATGATGAGGCGGCGCTCGGCGCCGTTCTCGGCTCGCAGGCCAAATATATCGGCATGATTGGCAGTCGGCGCAAGATCAAGGTCATCTTCGACGATCTACGGCACGCCGGTGCTAGCGAGCCGGCGCTGGCCGAAGTCCACGCCCCGATCGGTTTGAAGATCGGCGCCGTCACCACCGACGAGATCGCCGTGAGTATTGCGGCTGAGTTAATCAGCGTCCGCCGCGCGAATCAATATCAAACGGTCGAAGGGCCGTTTCCGGTGCATACGCCATGACGCCAGCCGAATCGCGAGTTCGGGTTTGCGGCATTCTCCCGGCTGCGGGCATGAGCCGGCGCATGGGCACTCCCAAGCAGTCGTTGCCCTACGGCGAGGGAACGATGACGGCGCGCACGGCACAAACCATGCTCGACGTTGATTTGGATGCCGTCATGGTAGTAACCCGAACTGCACTCGTCGAAGCGATCGATCTTCCCCGAGATGATCGTTTGTTCGTGGCTATCAACGACGATTCATCAAGTCAGATGATCGACTCGATCCGATTTGCGCTAGCCCGTCTGGATGACATCTTCGGCATATCACCCAATGCTGGTATTCTCGTGATCCCAGCCGATATGCCGACGGTTCCCCCCCACGCGTACCGGCGATGCATCGACGC
>JADFHG010000531.1 GCA_022567365.1 Planctomycetota bacterium
ACCACATCCCTCGACCGCGTACACTCGGGCACGGTGACTGCAACGCCCAAAGGCGGCGCCGTAGGCTTGACCCGATACACGGGCTCAGCGGAGGGACCACCGTTCGGGAAGGTCGGCGCTTGGCGTTATCGTGACTCGCGCTACGTGGTCATCGACGATCCGTCAGATGATGCGGTAGACCAGCCAGCAGAAGGCGAGAAACCCGAGCACCCACGGTATCGCCCGGATGGCGGCGAGAAGGATCTGCCGGTTGACCATCGAGGCGTCGGCGGTGGGGTCGGAACTCGCTGTCCCTTCGTTGATCTCTTCGAACAGGGATCCGAGCGTCAAGTCTGCGCAAAGGTCGAGATCCTCGAGCATTTCCGCGGCCGAGGGATACCGATCCCGCGCGCTGTCGGCGCACGCGTGTTCGATTACCGCGCTGACTTTGCTCATGTCCCACCGGTCGCTGCCGTATTGCCACTCGTCGGATAGCGCCGGAAAGGTGCTGGCGTTTCGTCCCGCGATCATCTCGTGCAGAACCTTGCCCATCGCAAAGGTGTCGGCGGTCTTGTCCATGACCTTATCGGGCGGCATGTATCGCGGCGTGCCGACGGCACCGACGCTTTCGCTCGTGGGCGTGAGCATCCCGATGTCCGCGAGCTTTGGGCGCCGGTTCACGAAGACGATGTTCGCCGGTTTGATATCGCGGTGAACCAGATCGAGGCTGTGAAGCTTGGAGAGACCTTGAAGGAGGCGACGCGCGATCTCGATCGCGACGTCCATCTGAATACGGCGGCGGGCGACGACGCATGCGAGTGTAAAGGGGCGATAGTTGTCGGGAAGCTCGGCGAACGCCGGTCGGCGCGTGGTCTCGTCGTCGGCGAGTTCCATCGTGTAATACAGCGTCGTACCCACGACGCCGACGTGAAACACCGTGATCAGCGACGGATGGCGTGCCAGGCTGCGGCAGTACGTCTCCAGAGCGGTGCTCTCGCGACACCCCACCTTGGCTTTGCTCATACGGGCCAGGTCGATCACCTTGAGCGCTCGATATACGCCGACTCGGTCGCGGACCGCCCAAACCGAACCGTACGATCCCTCGCCGCACAAGCGCACTCGTTCATAATCCGGCACGAGCCATTCCCCGGTGCCGGACGCCGACTCGGGTCGCTCACGGAGTCGCCGTTCGTTTGGCGATTGGTGCGCTGACGCCGACTCTTCCCGCGCGGCGGAGACGTCGCCGCCTTTGCTGTGGTCGTCGCCGCGCGCCGCAACCTTACTGAAGACCTTCTCCGGTTCACTCAGATCGAACCCCGCGCTCACCGACTGGGACTCGGTCAGCGTCTCGCGCAGCGCGCGGGCGTCGATGTCGTCCATGCGGATATGATCCATGCGTTCGCGGCATGGACCGCACTCGCCGAGATGTTTTTCGATCGGCTCCGCTTCCGCGTCGCCCAGGCGGCCGTGTTCATAGCGGATCAGGACCGAGCGTTTGGGACATTCGATCACTGAATCACTCCGTACATCCCGTCGATCAAATCCTCGAAACGCTCGCGCAGCCGCTTCATGACCCGGTTCTTGGCCACGTAGATCTGGTTCGGGGTCAATGCCAGGTCCTCGGCGATCTTCTTGACGGGCACCTCGTCGAGCACGTATCTCTCGAATGCCGCGAGCGTGTGATCCGCCAACTCCCCGCGAAGACTCGCAAGGCAGTAGAGCAAATGCGTACGGTTCCAATGCCGTTCCCAAAGCTCCGCCGGTGATGGACCGGCATCCTGCACGTCATCCAGAGCGGCCGGATCGGTGACGAGCCTCTGCCGCCGCCGGCCTTCCAAGTGTTGTTTGACCTTGTTGTCGACGATCCTGTGCAGCCAGCCCCGAAAACTCTTTTGCTTTTGAAAGTCCTGGATGCGAGAGACCACCACCTCGATGCACGCGTGGGCGATCTCCTCGGCGTCCTGCGTGCCGAGCCCGCGCCGCCTCGCATAGCGGATCAGGAGAGGGCGATATAGTTTGTAGAACTCGTCCCAACCGGCTTCGTCGCCGAAGTCGCGGACCCGACTGAGAAGGCTGCTGCGCGTTTCGTTCATTGGTAGCCCTACTCCGCACGACGGCAGTGGCACCCGCCCCTCGTAGCACACGAACCGGTCGTAGCACACCCGCCGCATGTAGCGCACGCGCCACATGTAGCGCACCCAACCCATGTAGCACACCCGCCCCCGGGTGTGGAACTGAGGATGTATTCTACCCAGGCGGGCGCGACGCGGCTACAACTTCTTCCAGCCGGGGGCGACTGGGCTACAACCCCTCCCAACCGGGGGTTGCCGAGCCACTGTTTTCGTCGTCGCCTTCCCGCCGCAAGAGCGGCTTCACGGTGGGCACAGCAGACCGTTGAAAAAGTAGCGTCCCTCCTCCCGTGGCGGGCCTTTGGAAAAGTAGCGGCCGCCCCCCGCGGCGGCCGTTGGGTGCCCAAGAGATGCGCCAACGACATCGCCATTGGGTGCTTCAGCAGCTTCCCAGAAATGAGTCAACCTTCAATATGCGGTTTAACAATGACGTCGATGGGAGGACCAAACTCCGGGTGAGCCGTCCGTCGCGGCGCGAGGTTGCGAATCGGGTCGGCTGGAGCGTCGCCCTCCCGAGCGTTTCAGCCTCGCCGTCGTTGCGCCCGTCACTTCA
>JADFHG010000532.1 GCA_022567365.1 Planctomycetota bacterium
GACCGCTATCGCCGTCCTACGGCCGCCACGGGGGGCGGCCGCTACTTTCTCGTCGGAGCGCAACTTTTTCAACAGGCTGTTAGGAATCGCGCAAGAACAAGTTGAACAGATTCCCAGCAAAACGAGCTTGTTTGAGCGACTTCCGCGCTACGAACAGAGTAGTTTGTTCTTGCACGACTCCTGACGGTCGCGGTTCGGATTTGGGTCGTCCTCAAAGACCCGCAAGGTTACGGGCGGGGATGCACTAGTCCGAATCAAGGTCCGATTCCGGTATCCCCGGCATCCCAGGCATGGCGACGCCTGGATCGCCCATTCCAGGATCGATCATGAATGGGCCGTCGATCGCGATCGGCGGCAGACCAATGATCCCACCACCGCCGAATGGCGAATCGACCGGGGCGAACAGCAACTCATCCACCGCCGCGTCCATGTCCGCTAGGGGCGCCACCCGTATCACATTGTTGGTCACCGCGTAGACGTTGTCGCCGATGAACACGCCCCTGGTGAACGCGGTCCACGGGCCGCTGAACGGACCGACACGCGTGCTGAGGCGCCCGACCTCCGAGAAGCCGTCCTTGGCGGTCACGTCGTAGACGATCAGACCGTCGAATCCAAACATCTCCGGCGGAGCGATCGCGGTGAGTTCCGTAAGCAAGGCGTCCATAAACTCCGCGAGCCGCACGTAATCGTCGTCGTTGAAATACACGTCGTCGATGAAGTCCTCGTGGATGTCGGCGTCTGGACTGTCGATCTCCGAATCAATCGACCCGTCCGCGTCGGGATCTTCTTCGGCATCGACGACGCTATCGATCTCATCGCCGGGACTCGACTGCCCGGACGCGGTCTGACCGAAGTCCTCGCCGCTCGAACCGTCGCTGATCGGTCCATCGCCATCGATCAGGACATCGGGGTCGATCACGGTAATCGGCGGACCCCCGAAGAAGAACATGTCGCGGAAGGTATCGAAATCGAGGTCGATCTCGTATTCCCCCGCGAGTTTCGTATAGACGTCGTCGGCCTCGGGCAGGTTGAACAACTCCGGTCCCGAAGCGGTCGGATAGACGGACACCGGCAGCGCCAGGCGATCCTGCTGCGCGAAGTAGGTGAACGCCTTCGGATTCCAGATCGCCTCAGAATCGGCGCCCTCGTCCGCGCCGAGAATAACTTGATGGGCCAGTACGGGCTTGGCGAAGTTGGATACGTCGAAGATCGACAATTGCACGCCCCCACGCCAAGTCGGACCCGTCTCCGGGAAGTACCTGCCCACCGTCAGGATGTGGTCCTTATCGATCGGAGTGATGTACGTGGAGAACCCGGGGACCTTTAGCACACCCACGATCCGTGGGTCGCTCGGGTCGGAAAGATCGAGCGTGAAGAGCGGATCAATCTGCTCGAACGTGACGATGTAACCGCGATCTCCCAGAAACCGCGCCGACCGAATGTTCTCGCCCGGCGCGATGCCTTCGACGCGCCCGACGATCACCAGGGCGGTCTCTTCCTGACCGAGCACGTACACGCCGTTTTGCATCTCGATGAACTCGCCGTTGACGAACTTCGGTCCGATCGTCGTCGCGACGCGCAGGTAGCCGTCATACTCGCCCATCGAGTACTGATTCAGGATACGCCCCGGGATGGTGCCGACGGCCACGGGCTCGGCGCCGCCATCCACGTAGGCGATCTTGTACACGTCGGTAGTCTCGCGCATCGAGCCGTCGAAGTGATAGTCGGGGTCCGTCAGATAGAGGTTCTCGACCGAGGAATAAATCAACCCCGGCTCGGCCAAGATGCCGACGGCGTCAAACGCCTCACCATTCTCATCGATGTCGATGCTCAGGACGGTCACCACGCCGAACCCGTTGGGCGACGGGGGTCGATGGACGTGCATCCAATCGAGCATCATGCCGTCGCTCTGCGATCCGTCCGCACTGATTCGCGAAAACTTCGGAAGCACCGTCGCGACCTTAACGCCGGCCAAGTCCAGTTCGGGGCGACCGAGCATCGGCAATACGTCGATGTAATAGTTTTGGTAATTGGAGACGACCACCCGCAGGATGCCGTTGGTCATCCGACTCGAACTGAGCGAGCCCTCGAACTTCGTCTGTGAGAGAAGGCTCGGTTTTTCCGGAACGGAAACGTCGATCACCGTCACGACGGTGGCGGGCCTCGTGAGGACGTACTCGATCGGCGGCAGGGACGATACCGGTTCGTCCGGGCCTCCTATGGGCATACCGATTATCGGATCGACGTCGTCGCGAATCACATCGACGCTTCCCGACTCGATGCCCTCGGGCTCGATGTTTCCTGGCTCGCCGCCGACAGCCACCGGGTTCCAAACAATCGGGATCGACGTCAGGGCTACGACCTTGCCGTCGATGAGGTAGAGGCCGTAGGCGTTGAGGACGTTCCACCTGTCCCGCGGGTTGAAGGCGACGAGAAAGTGCGAGGCCGACAGCGGATACGGGTCCATATAGAGCGGTCCGCGATCGGTGTTGCCGCTTCCGTCGCGTCCGCGCTGCATCTCCGGAGGGATGGGCTTTGTCGCGCCGCCGGGCACGTTGTCCCAGCCCCACTGGTGCTGCGTATCCACCTCAGAGGTGACATAGGTAACGCAGTCGCCCGTGCGGCGGTCCAGACGGGTGTCGATCAGCATCAGAGTTCC
>JADFHG010000040.1 GCA_022567365.1 Planctomycetota bacterium
ACTTATCGGGCCAATTCGCCGACCGCGTCTTGACGGACGCCCGCGTGGCATAGGGTATTGGGCCGAGCCGCCGCCAACAAATCGCCGGCGGCACGCCGTCGCACATGGCTCCTTCGAGGCTGTGGAGCGCACCCAAAGACGGCGCAACGACCCGCGCAGCGCGGTTTCGGTCCCCGCGAGGGGGCGGCCAGTACATGTTTAGCGGTTTTCCCGCCAACGCACGGTAGCGTCCGCCCCCCGTGGCGGACGTAGGCAAGCGAAACGCTCCCGAACTTCTACGGCCGCCGCAAGGGGCGGCCGCTACGCGCTAAACACACACGGCGGCCAAGACGCCCGCTCAAGTGGCAAAACGATCGGCCAGGGGCATTATTGCCGCAGTCGGCGTGTAGTCCATCATTCGGTGGTGCGGGCGCCACCGCGAAGAACTATCAGAGATTCACACGGCGGCGGTTCGCACCCGAGATCGCCAAGCTGGCGTCGCCGATTCCGTGCGTCGAGCAACCCCGGCGCGAGACCGCGACGGCATGATTTTGACCCGTACAAACACCCTAACTGCGGATGCACTGCTGGTTGCAGTTAGACCCTTCCGGAGGGGGTTAAGCGTAACACGTCCTGTCCGGATACCGACAAGCGGACAAGGTGCTCGAATGGTGCGTAAGTGCTTGAAAAACAGGGGTTTACGGCCGAAAATGCGATACCGATGTCGGGACTCGAACCCGAGGCCTCCTGATCCACAGTCAGGCGCTCTAGCCAACTGAGCTACACCGGCATCTGCCTCCACGCCGCGGGTGCGCTGGCCTTGCCTACCGATCGCGGTGCCTCGCGAAACCAACCGCGCGATGCACTTGCACCCGCTCGGTCGGCGCGGGACACCGACAGCCACGCAGAAAGGCGAAGCAGTAGGCTTTATAGGTCGCGCGGGCGCAGGTGTCAACCGAGCTGGCCCGTGATCGATCGCGCGGCGACGCAGGCTGAACGGGTCATGCGCAACGTCGCGTGGGTAATCGTCAGTCCGCCGCGGCGGATCGCATCGTCGATTCGAATTCGCCGCTCGCGCCGACACCGGCGCGGTCCATCGGCCCCGTCTCACACTCCGGGCTGCGCGATGACAATGCGTGACTCGCTGCCGCCAATCGGGTGCGTCGATCGAGAACCGTCAGGCCAGCGCACCTCGAGTCGGCGTGGCGGATCGCTCCTACTCACCCCGAAAAACAGAAGCGGAGACGACTGCGAAAGATATCCCGACCCGGCGTACACCTCCAAAGTCTGCGACAAACCGCGCTCCGATACAAGCGTCACCCGCGCACCGACGGCCGTCGGATTCCCCGCGATTCCCTTCAGTCGCACGGACATCGTCTTTGCCGACGAGCCCGCGTCGGTATTGAGGAACGCCAGAAGCGGACCGTTGTTCTGACTCATGACAACATCCGGACGCCCGTCTTCGTTCAGGTCGCATAGTGTCAGCGCCTTGGCATCTCCGGGAACAATGATGCCGCTTATCGCCGGCGGCACCATCGAGAACGAACCATCTCCCCTGCCGGTCAGCAATGCGCTCAGCCCGCCGTCCATGCGCCCCGTCTCGGGCTGGGGGCTAAAGGAGTTTTGTGCGATCAGCAGGTCCACATGGGTATCGCCGTCGAAGTCGGTCGCCACGATACCGAAACCGGGAGACGCCTGCGCGAGAATTGGAAGGGGCGTCACGCGGAAACGCCCGCTCCCATCGTTGATCAGGACGACGCTTTCGAGCCGAACGGCCTCGAAGACGCTCGCCTGATCCAGCCGCTGCGCAGAGTAAATCTCATCAACGGGCGCCTTGGCGAACGCTGTAAACGTCGGGAACTTGCTTCCAATAAACGGCATGGCCCGCGAACTGCAACTCCGCCCGCGCACGGGGTAGAGCGTGTCGCCTTCGTATTCGGCCTCCACGAGTCGCGCGCGCCCCGATCCATCAAAATCGCCGTAGTAGAGAAGGGCCGGCCGCTCACGGCTCGCGTGGTATTTCGAGTTGAGCCCGACGTTTGAAACGACGTAATCGATGTCGCCGTCGTGGTCGAAGTCGGCGCCGGTGATGCCGCTGAACCAACCCGTTTCGTGTTCCAGTCCGGCGGATGCGGTCCGGTCTTCGAGTGCGGCACCGACGTTGCGCCAGTAGCGCACCGGACCCCATTCAATCGTGACCAAGAGATCCGGGCGGGCGTCGCCGTCCACGTCGGACCAGAGCGCCCCGGTCACGAGCCCGACGCTTCGAAGTCCCTTCGCCGCGGTATCGGTCACGTCCACGAATCGGCCGCCGTCGTTGCGTAGCAATCGGCTGTTTGGCGTGATCGGATACCGCCCGGGGACCACGCGCCCGCCGACGAAAAGGTCGAGATCGCCGTCCGCGTCGAAATCCGCGGCCGCAACCACGCCGCTACTGTCGGCGACGTCGGGAAGCGCGCCGTCCGGCGCGGAAACAAAGCCCCCCGCTCCGTCGTTGAGGTAGAGTCGATCGCGCAAGACCGGATCGCCCGGCTCGCACGCCACACCGCCGCTCGCCACGTAGAGGTCGGCGTCCCCATCACCGTCGGCGTCGAAAAACAACGGTGCCATGTCTTCGGCATCCTTGTGTGCATGCCATGGTCCGGCACGCTCCGTCGAAAAGCCTCCGTGGCCGTCGCTCATGAAGAGTCTACCCGCCTGCCCGGACGCACCGCCCACGAACAGATCTTCGTGCCCATCCCCGTTGACGTCGCCCCACGCAAGCCCCGGACCCAACCGAGAGAGGCGATTAGGCAGTAGCGGCTGGCGGCGAAAATCGTCAAACGGATTCTCCCGATGCGCGCCGACGAGACCGACCGCATCCGTCACGTCGCGGAACCGCGCTTGTGCCGGGGGCTCCGCTTGTCTGACCGGCGGCGCGCCGCTCGGTTCGGTGATCGTCAAAAGTTGCCCCGCCTTCACCTCGCGGAACACTTGAGTATGCCCACTGGGCCATTCGACCGTGAGTTTGAACATCGCCTCGCCGCGGCCAAGCCCGAAGTGTACGAGCGGCTCGTCAGCGGACATGAACCCACGAGCGAGGGTGAGCTCGCGAACGCGCACGCCCGATGCCGTCTGGAGACGGACCTTGGCGCCAATCCCATAGCGATTGGACCGCGTGCCTACGAGCCGAACCAACAGACGCCCCCCGGTTGTACAGTTGTTGCGATAGACGCCGACCGGTTCGCCGAGGTGGCCGACGATAATGTCCAGGTCGCCGTCGCGGTCGAGGTCGGCGAACGCGGCCGCATGGCTGATGCCGACGTGATCCAGCCCCCACTCCTTTTCGGTACGCACGAAGTGCAGATCGCCGGTGTTGCGAAACGCCAGGTTGGACTCGCGCCGAGGCGTCGCCCGCTTGTAGAGTCTCCATTGCGCCTCGTCGCGTTTTTTGGGATCGAGCCGCATGCGTGTGTTAAATCGCGCCTGCGCGGCTTGCTGCGCGGCGAAGTCGGGGTTGAACGACTGGTTGAGCGTGCCGTTCGTGAAGAACGCATCGACCCAACCATCATTGTCGAGGTCGCCGAATTTGACCGACCACGTCCAATCGGTCTTCGCAAGACCGGTGAGGAAAGCGACTTCCATCATTCGCGCGGTGCCCGTGTTCAGATAGAGCGCGTTGCGCATGTACTGTCGCGGCTCGGCGCTTTCGAGAAACCACCGCGAGTCGCCCATGTCGCCCATTGTCATTTTTTGCATGAAGTGGGTCGTGCTCGACATGTCGGCGGCGAGAAAGTCGATCAGCCCGTCATTGTTGACGTCGGCTGAATCGGCGCCCATGGAAAACCACGGCGTGTGGGGCACGGTTTCCTTGATGACGTCGGTGAAGGTGTTGTCGCCATTGTTGCGATAGAGGCGATCCGCGGCCCAATAGTCGTTGCTCACGTACAAGTCGGGCAAGCGATCGTTGTTGTAGTCCCACCAGGTCGCGGCGAGACCGGGATCATTGCCCGCGATGCCGGCGGATTCGGTGATCTCCGTGAAAGTCCCATCGCCGTTGTTTCGGTAGAGGTGATCGCGCTGGCCCGCCTGAACGATGAACTGCTGGCGTTCGCCATTGACGATCCGCTCTTGAAGCGCGTGCGTTTCCTCGAAACCGGGTTCGAGCGCGAGGCGACCGGCGACGCGAATTACCTTGGGCGTCCGTGCTCCGCCGATCGGGGCGTAGATGCGATTGGTTACGAGGTGGACGTCGAGATCGCCGTCGTTATCGATGTCGGCGAACGCGGCCATGATCGTCGCGCCGCGAAAGTCGAGCCCGTAGGCCTCGGCCGACTCGTCAAACGTACCGTCGCCGCGATTGATGTATAGCAGATTGGGGGCGTCGTAGTTGCAGACGTATAGATCCAAGTCCCCGTCGTTGTCGACGTCCACGAACGTCGCTCCGGCGCCCCACGCCCCGCCACCGTCGACGCCGGCCCGCTCGGTCACGTCCACGAATCGAAAGTCGCCGGTCTGGCGGTAGAGCTTGCCCGGACCGATGCGACCCGCGAAATAAACGTCCGGGCGTCCGTCCCCGTCGAAATCGCCGATGCAGATGCCGCCACCGGCAAAACCGTGCAGAAAGAGCTGCTTTCGGGGGTGATCCAGATCGATCGGCGCTGTGAATGTGATGCCCGTTTCCGACGGGCTCAGGTTGGAAAACAGCGGACCATCTTGTCCAAGGGCCGGTGCTAGAGGCGACGAACGGATGAGACCGGTATCGGCCGCCGGCGCGTCGCCGCCGGCTTGATGGCTGATAGCTGGAGGCTGAACGCCATCAGCTTCCCGGCAGAGCCCTATCACCGTACACACGACCAGCGTAATGCCTGGTAGCTGACGGCTGACCTGTCTGCGTGCAGCGCACAGGCAGACGACCACCGGCCACCGGCCAACCGGCCTGCCGGCGGCTTGCCGGCGCGCCCCGCGCCTCTGGAATCCGATCTTCTTCATGTCCATGTCCGTTCCCCCGCCATCGGGCATCATGCACCACCCTAACGTGAAGCAGGGAATCCGTGCAAGCGATTATTCAGGCGCGTGGTAAGGAAAAAAAGCACCGGCCAGCCGCCGGCAAGCCGGTTGGCCGGTTCGTACTCGATGACATTGGGTATTTGATGCCGAAGGCACCCTCAGCCCGCTATGCAATATCAGTGCCCAATGCGGGCGGCGAGCATCGTAATGTCGTCGGATTGCGGTGCATCGCCGACGAACGTGGATACCGCACTCCGCACCGCCTCGATGACCGCGGAGGGTGCGGCGTCTCCCGTCTGGCCGAGAAGCTCCACGAGCCGATCGAGACCGAAGCGTCGCCCGTTGGGATTTACGGCCTCGGTGACCCCGTCCGTGTACGCGAAGAGCATGTATGGCGTCCCACCACCCTCGTACCGCGAGTCCGTGTATTCCGCGTCGCGTTCGATACCGAGGGGAAACCCCGGCTCGGCGAGCGTCAAGGACGTTGCCGCACCGTCGCGAACGATGATGGGTCCGGGATGCCCGGCAGTGGCCAAACGGATCGCTCCGCCATTCGGGTCAACAAGCGCGAGCAGGCAGGTGACAAACTTGGAGTTGTCCGTGTTGTCGCAGATGAGTCGATTCCACCGAGCGAGCAACGCGGCGGGTTCGGTCTCGTCGTGAATCGTCACTCGGACGGCCGCCTGGAGATTGGCCATGAGCAGCGCCGCGGCTATGCCCTCGCCCATCACATCCGCAATAAGGAGCCACGTCCGTCCGTCGCCCTTCGGTATCACGTCGTAGTAGTCGCCGCTGATCCGCGCGCCCGGCTCGTTGAGCGCGGCGACCACCAAATCCCGCCCGTTCGGCAACGCGGTCGGGAGCATGCCGGTCTGGATCGTCCGCGCGAGTTCCACGTCTCGACGAAGGCTGGCGGTCTGCGCGTGTTCTTCCATGAGCCGGCAGTTGACAAGCCCGATACTGATCTGCCCCGCGATGCCCGCGAAAAAGTCAATGTCCTCCTCGGTGTACGCGGCGGCCGTACTCACTCGGTCCCCGTAGATCACACCGAGGATCTCGTCGTCGTGAATCAGCGGCACGCACATCGCCGAGCGGATGCCTTGTTGGACCATGCTCATCGTCGGGTCCGACGCGAGCATACCATTGTCCGTGAAGAGTGCTCGTTCGCCGTACTCCATTGCCCGCGTGAGCACCGACCGACTGATGGTAAGCTCGCCCTCGCGCCCGCGGAGGTTGCGCACCACGGGCCAATCCACGCCTCGACTGTCCGCTCGTCGAATCGCGACTGCGCCGCGCTCGAAACCCAGGGTCTGAAACCCGATGTCGAGCGCGTCTTCGAGCAGCTCATCGCGGCTGCGCAGTGTGACCAGCCGCGCGCTAAGGTCGTATAGAAGTTGCAGGCGCTGCTTCGGAAGGGCCAACCGCTGCTCACGGCTGACGTATCGCGTCGCGCGGGTACTCGTCAGATCGTCTTCCACGACCACGGTTCGACTGTGATCGCCGTCCCCGTGGGATCGGAACACCATCAGGACCGCCCCCGCAAGGATCTGATCACCGTCCTTGAGCAACTGCGAAGTGCAGGGTACGTCGTTGACGAGGGTTCCGTTCTTGCTGCCGAGATCCTCGATCATGTACCCTTCGGGTGTGGGCGTGAAGCGAGCATGACGTCGCGATGTGCTCGGATCGTCAAGCGTGATGTCGCACGTCGTGTCGCGTCCGGCGACGATCGGCGTGTTTCCTATCACCCTGGGCGGCAGCGCACGACCGTCCGATAGTGTAATGAGCAGCTCGGGCACCGCGTTGTCGTCCTCCGATTAAATGGGCCGGAACCAAACTCGCCTCTTAGCATACCCGAAACCCACATGGGGTAACAAGATCGCGTCGCGAAACACGGCCGGCAGCGGTGCGGCGTGCGGTTTGGACAATATGTGCTCAGCGCGTAGCGGCCGCCCCCTGCGGCGGCCGAAGAAGTTCGGAAGCGTTTCGTATGCCCTCGTCCGCCACGGGGGGCGCACGCTACCGTGCGCCAGCCGAAGAACCGCCAGGCACGTACCTGGATATCGGGCGGGTGGCCCATGTTCTTGGGACATGGGGGAGACGATGACCTGCGCCGGGCTTCGCACCCCACCACAAAGGACGCGGCGCGGGTTTCACCCGGCAGGGCACGTGGCAGCACGCGAAGGATCTCGACGAAGGAACCAACCCGTGCGACTCCGGACGTTCCACGTCCGCCGCTGGGGGCGGCCGCGACTTTCTGAGCGGGCCGAAACCGGTCGGCGCACGTGGTCCCAAAAACGGTCGCTGAGGACAATCCTGCAACCGACGCGGAGGACGATCCTTGAATAAACGCCGCCCAGGCCTTAGAATCCGATTGATGATGCGAGGACTACTCAAGCTGGCGATGGTTTGGCTACTCGTGGCGCCGCCCGCGCTTTGCCGGGCCGGCGTGCTTGCCGACTGCTGCGAAGACCAGCAGACCGAAACATCAACCGCCGCGGTCAAACATCCATGCTGCCGCGAATCCACCGGAGGATGCAAGGAAGAACAATCCTCGCCGCACCGCGTTCCCGACCCCGCCCCGAAAAGCTGCGGCACGTGTGCGGCCGTCTGCTCCAGTCCGGCCAAACCCGCGGAAGAGCCGATCCTCCCCACCCCGGCAGCCGTGCTCCTCACGAGTCTCTCAGTCGCCTCCGAACTATTGCCGACTCAAGCGAGCCACGACTCCGCCTGTTCGTGCAACCAGCGAAAGCTCCCCTTTCCTTCGAGCGACGTACCCCTGCTAATCTGATTCCCGCGCGCGCCAACTTCAAGCGTGTATGAAGCGGTAGCGTTGCGCCGAATCTTCGTCCGTTGTCAAACGACGGAGACGCACGGCGCCCCGCAGGGCTATTCCACAGGGACTTCGGACGGACTGAAGCGGAGTAAAAGCGATGAGAGAAGGTAGACTGATTCGTGCGGTGATGTTGTGCATGGTTCTTGCGTTCGTCCTGCCGGTCGGATGCAAACAGAAGGGGCAAGACAGCTCAGTAAATCGCGCGGACGACGAAACGCAAACGGCGTCCGCTGCTTCGATCGGTCCGGACACCAGTCCGGTACGCCCGACGATGGATGAAGGTTGGTGCGGAGGGCACGGCGTACCGGAATCGGTCTGTACGCGATGCAATTCGTCGCTCGTTCCGTTGTTCAAGGAAGCCGGAGACTGGTGCGATGAGCACGATCTTCCGGAGTCGCAATGCACCGCGTGCCATCCGGAAGTCGAGGCTCGGTGGGCAACGCTCAACGCACCGACCGACACTGAACCGACCGACAAGCCCGAGCCCCGCACTGATGCCGCGGGTGCTTCGACGCGGCACGAAGCTCGCGAGCAACAGGCTTTCGCAGTCGAAGCGTGGTGCTCGGAGCACGGGGTGCCCGAATCCGTGTGCGCGCGTTGCGACCCGACATTGATCGAGCAATTCAAGGCACAAAACGACTGGTGCGGCGGACACGGCCTGCCTGAATCTCAGTGTACCATCTGCAACCCGGAGGTCGCCGCGAAATGGGCCGCCCTGCGTCCCGATTCGACGGAGACACTCACCGACCCCGCGATGGGCATTCGCGTCGAACGCGCCACTCGAATCCTCACCGGAACCAACGATCCGCTGTGTCAGGTCGAAAGCGTCCGGATCCGATTCATCGACCCGAGCATTCTGCGCAAAGCGGGCATCGAAGTGGAACGGGTTCGCCGCCGCCCTATGTCCGCGACCATCAACGTGCCCGCCGAGGTCGAGTTCGACGCGACAAACCTGACTCGCATCACATCGCGGGTAAGTGGAGTGCTGCGTGACGTGTCCGTCCAGTTGGGCAGCGTCGTCGAAAGAGGTGATCTGTTGGCCGCCTTGGACAGCCCGGCACTCGGCGAGCGAAAAAGCCGGTTCATCGAGCGCACACAAGACCTGAAACTCGCCCAATCAGACCTGCAACGCATCACCACGATCGCGCGCGGTGTGCGAAAAATGATCGAGGTATGCACACCAGACGCGGGCGCGACCGAGATTCGAGAGGCGCTTTCGAGCTCGCCGGTCGGAGACGCGAAGGCCAAACTCCTGCGCGCCCATGCGACCCTTCAACTGGCGCGGTCCGAGGCCTCGACCGAGGCCGGCTTGCTGAATCAGAGCCTCAGCAGCGAACGTAAGTATCAGGCCGCACTGAGCGCCCTTGCCGCCGCCGAAGCTGATTTCGTGGCCATCCGTGAGGAGCTATCGTTTGCCGCGCAGCGCGAGCGATTGGTCGCCGACCGTGCCGTCAAGGTGGCACAAAGCGCATTCGATGCCGCCAGGAGAGGTCTGCACATCCTCGGTCTGACCGAAGAGCAGATCGACGCCATCGCCACCCAGCCATACGAAACGCTGTCCTTGCTCGAGTTGCGAAGTCCGAGCGCGGGACGAATCATCGAACGCAGTGTAACCGTCGGTGAGTCGGTGCAATCGAGCGACGTCCTGTTCGTCGTCGCGGACACCTCGACCATGTGGTTGATGGCCGATCTCTACGAGAGGGATCTGGTTCAGGTTCGGGTAGGACAACCCGTTTTGTTCACCGTGGACGGCATGCCCGGCGCCGCTTTCGAGGGGCGCATTCGCTGGATCAGCAGCAGTCTGGATGACCAAACCCGCACCGTCAGACTTCGCGCCGACCTGCCCAATCCCAACGGGCTTCTAAGAGCCAAGATGTTCGGAACCGCCCGGATCATCCTGCACGACGGCGAGGAAGTCGTCACGGTGTCCAACAGGGCAGTGCAAACGGACGGCTGCTGCCAGCTCGTATTCATCCGGGAATCCGAGACGGTCTTTCAACCCAGGAAGGTCGTCCTCGGCACCAGCGCAAACGGATTCGTCGAGGTGCTCGAAGGCCTCAGCGAAGGCGAAATGCTCGCGAGCGCCGGCAGCTTCCTCTTGAAGACCGAGATCCTCAAGGGCAACATCGGCGCCGGGTGTTGCGACGTTGACCCCGGAAGGTAGATCGCCATGCTGAACGCCCTCATCACGTGGTCGCTGCGCCATCGCTTTCTCGTGATCGCGATGACCCTGCTCCTCGCGCTGACCGGTGCATACTCGGCGACGCAGCTTCCGATCGATGCGTTTCCCGATACCACCCCGGTTCAGGTGCAAATCAACACCGTCGCACCCGCGCTGACCCCGCTCGAAGTCGAGCAACAGATCACCTTTCCCGTCGAGCAGAGCATCGGCGGCCTGAAAGGGCTTACCGAAGTGCGCTCGCTTTCCAAGTTCGGATTGTCCCAGGTCACCGTTATTTTCGAAGACGGCGTGGACATCTACCGTGCCCGCCAGCTCGTGATGGAGCGGCTCGCCACCGTCGATCTTCCCGCCGGTCTGCCGCGTCCGATGATGGGCCCCGTCGCCACGGGCTTGGGCGAGGTCTTCCACTATTTGCTCACAAGTCAAACACGCAGTCTCAGCGAGCTCAGGACCATACAGGATTGGATCATCAAGCCGCAACTCCGAAGCGTTTCCGGTGTGGCCGAGGTCAACAGTTGGGGCGGGCGGGAGCGACAGTATCAGGTCATCGTCGATCCGCTGCGCCTCGTCAAATACGATCTGACGCTGACCGATGTGTTTGACGCGCTGCGCCGCAATAACCTGAACGTCGGCGGTGGGACAATCACCCGCGCCGGCGAGTCACTCCTGGTGCAGGGCATCGGCCTGCTCGAAACGCTCGAAGAGATCGAAACCGTCGTCGTCAAATCCGTGGATGGTGTGCCCGTCCACATCCGCCAGATCGGCGACGTCGTAGACGGACACGAGATTCGTCGCGGCGCCGTCACGTTTAGCGGCGCGGGCGAAGTCGTTCTCGGTCTGGGCTTCATACTTATGGGGGAGAACCCGCGCGACGTCACCCAACGCATGAAGGATCGCATGGAGGAGATCAAGCCGTCGCTGCCGGATGACGTTGAAGTCACCACCGTCTACGACCGCACCGAGCTGGTCGACCGCGTGCTGCACACCGTCAAGATGAACCTCCTCGAAGGCGCGCTCCTCGTGATCGCCGTGCTGTTCACGTTTCTGGGCAACCTCCGCGCCGGGCTTATCGTCGCCCTTGCCATTCCCTTGTCCATGCTCTTCGCGGCCAACTGTATGCTCCAGGCGGGCATCGCCGGCAGCCTGATGAGCCTCGGCGCCATCGACTTCGGCTTGGTCGTCGATAGCTCCGTCATTCAGATCGAAAACAGCGTAAGGCACCTCGCCAAAAACACCGACGGTCGTTCGCGCCTCGACGTCGTCCGAGACGCGGCCATCGAGGTCCGCAGGCCGACCATGTTCGGCGAGCTGATCATCATGATCGTCTACCTGCCGATCCTCACGCTCGAGGGCATCGAAGGCAAGCTCTTTCGGCCTATGGCACTGACCGTCATCTTCGCGCTACTTGGCTCTCTGATTCTCTCGCTCACGCTGATGCCCGTCCTGGCCAGTCTTCTGCTTCCCAAGAAGGCGAACTCGCGCGAACCGGTGGTCGTCCGCATCGGCAAACGACTCTTCAATTGCCTCTTGCAACAAAGGTTGATTGCCTTTGACCTGCAACACATAATCACCATCGCCCTGGAGGCGCAGTATCTTTGAGCTCAACGCACGGACTGCCTCTCGCATCTTGGATTCAATGACTCGATAAGTTCCGCTCGCGGAATCGCGGCTGAACGCCCCCATCTTCTTGAAGAAATTAAATCGCAACATGTTGGCACGCCCATGGGCGCTGGCGGCGCCAAATCGGACCGATCGAAATATTCCTGCCATGAACGTGACGTAGTGGTCCATGACGGACCCTCCGGTTGTTTCGTTTTTTTCAAGTAGTGTGGTTGCCATATAGATGCCCAGCACGTCCGCCTTTCCCTCTTCGAGTGCGGAAGCCTGATCGCGAAGGGCTTGGCGCACAGTACCTTGGCCCGAAAGGGTCGCCTTGATTCCGAGTCCGTGAGCGACCTCGTGAAACATGGTGTTGGCAAAAAAGGCGTCGAACGTGACATGCTTTCGTTGTTCCGGCGCGATGAGCATGTCGGCGATCGGGACGAGTATCTTGTCGTACTTCGCACGCATCGCATTCTTGAGCTGCAAACGGCGGGTGCCTTTCTTGAGCTGAACTTCTTCGTCGTTGGGTAGGTTGATGGCGATCGTCTTCGACCCTGCGTTGCAGTCTCCTGCATAGTAGATGACGTCATAGGCGTTCAAGTCAGAGTCGGTGCCGGGCGTCTCCTGCTTATAGGCGGCTGGCACGGGAAGATCGCGCTGCAATGCCGGAAGAAATTGCGCGTAATGCGCGAGGCGCTTGCTCCAGGCCTGATCTTTGATCAAGACGTAAGCTTCGTAGG
>JADFHG010000533.1 GCA_022567365.1 Planctomycetota bacterium
CGGCGGCGGCCGTGGGCAGTCGAAAACCGAAACGTCGAAAACTGCGCGTTCTGGTGTCGTCGGCAATTTCCTCAACGGACGGCTGGAGCCGTTTCAATTCACCTGTAGCGGCATCGAGCAGGCATACACCCCTCGAATACAACGTCCGCCACGGGGGGCGGACGCTACGGGTAGGTTGGAGGCGGGCGAGTGCGACACGGCTACAGGGCTCTATACTCCGTCGAACACCAAGGTGAACGCCGCGAAGTCGGCCGCATCCACATCCGCGTCTTCGTCCAGATCGGCTCCGACGCAGCAGGGGTCGATGCCTCCTTGCGGCCCGGTCATGCAATCCAGGAACACGGCATGATCGGATAGTGTCACTAGCCCGTCACCATCCAAGTCGCCGATCTTGTTCGTGGTCGAAATCGTAATCGTTTGATTGACATCGACGTCGGCAAGCGTCGTAGCGGTTCCGTTGGGCCATTGCACGCATACGCGGTCGACGACAAAAGCCGCGCCGACGCCAAAGTGCGCGGAGAGTTCGCTCATGCCCAGGTGGCTCACTTTTCCGTCCACCGACCGCATCATTTTCAATTCGCCGGCGGTCGCGAAGACCCGGGCACCGAAACCGTTCGGCGCCAGCGACGAGTCACCCGACGAGTCGAGGAAAACGCGGAGCCAGTTTGCATCCGGACCCTCGACGTCGTTGCGGAACAGGAACAGGGGCTCGTTGTTCGAGGCGATGACGATGTCCTGATCGCCGTCATTGTCGTAGTCGAAGTTGATGAGGCAGCGACCCTTGCCGAAGTGTTGCAAACCGCTCGCGATCGCTTGCTCGGTAAACGTGTGGTTCCCGTTGTTCATCCACAGATAGGACTGCTCGTTGAGGAACGTGCCATTGCCACCGCCGTTGGTCTCGGCGATGTCGAGGAAACCGTCGTGATTGAAATCAATAGCGACCGTGCCCCACCCGTATCCACCGTCGAAGACGCCCGCGAACTCGGAGAACTCGCCGTATGAATGGTTACCGACGTTGCGATAAATCTTGTTGCCGGTCCAGTTGATATTGGGGAGGTAGATCGACGTGACGTACCAGTCGAGCTTGCCGTCATTGTTGAAGTCCCCGAGCGTACTGCCCATTCCGTTTTCTTCCTGGGCGGTGTTTGCCTGGTTGCTGATCTCCGAAAACGTCCCGTCCGTGTTGTTCCTGAAGTAGCGGCTGCTGCCGAAGTCGCCCACGAACGGGATGTCGGGATAGCGGTCGCCGTCCATGTCCACGAGCGACGGCGAAAAACCGAATATCCCGGGCACACCGGAGAACAGACCGATTTCCACCGTAACGTCGGTGAACGTGTCGTCGCCGTCATTCCTGAAAAGCTTGCTTCCCGCGTTGCCCGGAGTCGACCCACCGACGATCAGGTCGAGGTCGCCGTCGAGGTCAAAATCCCCAAAGCTCGCGCCCCATCCATCCTGCACGTTCGGATTGGTGAAGTTCACACCGGCAACTGCCGCCACGTTCGTGAACGTGCCGTCGCCGTTGTTGAGATAGAGCTTGTGATGGCCGGGCTGTTGGGATTGCCCCGCCGGACCGGCGCTCGTGACGAACAGGTCCAGCCAGCCGTCCTTGTTGTAGTCGGCGACCGTGGCACCCTTGCCCTTGTGGACGGCCGTCAGCCCCCAGGATGCGGCTTCGTTGGAAAACGTGCCGTTGCCGTTGTTGATGAAAAGGCGATCGGGCTGGCCGTTGTTGCCGCCGCTGAAGACGAACAGATCCTGCCAACCGTCGTTGTTGAAGTCCCCGATCGTCGCACCGCCGGTATAGTTGCTGTTGGCAAAACCCGACGTGCCGTGGGTCATCGTGACGCCCGCCGGTCCCGTCTGGTTGGAAAAGACGGGTTCAGCCGCACGGAGCGAACCGGTGACCAACACCGTAGCGGCCAAGAAACCGATCAAACAACTGCGGTGCATCCAGAACCCCATTCAACACGCCCTTGGCAACGACAACGTTGAACCCCTGAAGCGCGGCGAAACGCTGGCGCGTCATCCGTACGACCCTCCGGATTCAAGGGGACGCGCGGCATCGAAGCACGGCTCACGCCGCCGGCAAAGCCGTGCATCCCGCGAGACGGGCGCTGTCGATTTTATCATGCGCAACTTGCCGCGGCCAATCATGCTCGATCCGACGCCATGCGCGGCGTCGCCCCCAATCGCAACGAACGACCGAGACTCCAGGCCTCGCCCATTGTCCCGCAACGCCGCCTTGGATGCAAGGATTCCTCGATATGGCGAGCCTCCGGGCGTCCAAGGCCGGCGCCCAATGCACCTTGGGCGGGCGATCTTCGCAACGACCATAGGTATGCCCGAAAAGGGGCACGTTCCCTGGGCCGTTCGCGGCCGTCCGAACGGCCAAAACGGAGAATCTACGACCACGCACGGCGCCCGCACTTACTCTGATAAAGTGACAGTTTCCACTCGGCGTGCGTGTCAGCGTTTCCGTCCATCGTTGATTTCGGTGTCACTCCAAAGCAAGGGTACGCACATGGCCGGGGTGAAACGCCAGTGGTACGGCAACACCGACAGGGTGGATAACCGCGTCGTAAGCGTACACCCGGCCATGTGGTCGGCGACGTTCGGTGCTTACCCAACCG
>JADFHG010000534.1 GCA_022567365.1 Planctomycetota bacterium
TGTTACCCCCCAGCTCGAGGATCGTTCGCCCGAGTCGCTCACCGCCGACCGCGCCGACGCGATAGCCCATGCGACAACTTCCCGTCGCGGAGACAAGGGGAATCCTGCGGTCGTGGAGAAGCTGCTCGCCGATGGTGCGCCCGCCGCCGATCACCAGGCTGAAGATGGCCGGGTCGACGTTCGTGTCACGGCAGACCCGCTCGGCGATCTTGATACACGCGATCGCGGTGAGCGGGGTTTGAGATGATGGTTTCCACAAGGTCGAGTCGCCGCAGACGGCGGCCAGCGCCGCGTTCCACGACCACACGGCCACGGGGAAATTGAACGCCGAGATGACGCCGATCACGCCGAGCGGATGCCATTGCTCGGCCATCCGGTGTCCCGGACGCTCGGATTGAATGGTCAGTCCGTATAGCTGCCGCGAGAGTCCGACGGCGAAGTCGCAGATGTCGATCATCTCCTGCACCTCGCCCTCGCCCTCCGCGCGAATCTTGCCCATCTCGAGGGTAACGAGCGCCCCTAGCTCGGCCTTCGAATCGCGCAGCGCGTTGCCGAGTTGACGGACCGTTTCACCGCGAATGGGTGCGGGTATTTCGCGCCATGAAAGAAAGGCCTCGTGCGCCCTGGCGACGATGTGATCGTATTGCTCGGATGTGACCTGCGCGACCGACGCCAGCGGCTTGCCGTCGATCGGCGAGACCGACTCGAGGGATGGTCCATCGCCCAGCCATTCGCCGCAAAAGCCGCCGGGATTGATTGATTCGATGCCAAGTTTCCGCAGTATCGTGTCCATGTCGGTTCCTTCAGCACGGGGTCGGTCGACGTCGGTACCCGCGGTTTCGCATAGGGGGGAACCGAATTCAGTATGCCGCGGGCGAGCATATTGCGTTACCGGACCACGTCAAGCGGTCGGACCTCCTCACGGCGCTAGCCCCAAAGTCCGAAACTACAAGTGGTTCAGCCACGGGTGCGTCCGGAGTTTCGGTCCGATATTGGGCCTCCGGATGCGCGCTACGGGGCGAAGTCGATCCGGGGCTACGCGCGCCCTTGTGGACGCCTATTTTGGGAGTCGTGCGTGCCCACGCAAGTCGAAACACGATGCGCCGCCCGTTGCGGATCCTCCGCGACGCGCGCTCGTATTCGTCGCCGCGCGGGCGCCACGGTCAAATCTTCTGATCGATCGCGCGGCGGCGCGCGGCGCGAGAGATCGCGCGGCGGCGCGCAATGCGAAAAACCGCGCGGGCTGAAGCCCGCCGCTCGGGTTTTGGGTTTTGGGATGCGGAATAGTACGGAGAAGAATTCAGGTTCCAACCGCGCGACGCGCGCCTCCGCGCTCACCCTTGCCGAAGCCCTCATCGCCTCCATTATTTTGACGATGAGTGTCGTCGCCGTATCCGCCGCCCTGACGGCGGGCATGCAGCAGACGTATGAAGCCGTCATGACCGAACACGCCGCGGAACTCGTCGCCGCGATGCTCGACGAAGTCCTTGCGCATCCCTACGACGATCCGGATGGGGCCTCGGCGCTCGGTCCGGAAGCCGGCGAGACGTCGCGCACGCTGTTCGACAACGTGGACGACTACCACGGATACACGGAAGCGACCGGTGCGCTGGTCGATGCGGCGGGCACGGCGTATCCGAGCGAGTATGCGATCTACGACCGCTCAGTGACCGTCGTGGCGAGCACGATTCAGCCGGCCGGTTTCGCCCAGGCCGTGACCGGTCTGACGGTGACCGTCGATGTCAATTCGGCTGCCCGCCAACTTGCGACGGCGAGCCGGTTCGTGGCCGATCCGACACCGTAGCAGCAGGGCCAGATGCAAACCATGAAACGAGACGCGTATACGATAACAACAGCTTCGGCGCTCGAGGCACATTCCGGTTGCCGATCTGCCGCCCGGGCACGGGCGTCATTCCGCGCGATCGTGGGCGATCACCGCCGCCTTAGCGCGTTCACCATTGCGGAACTGCTCATCGCCCTGACCATCACGTCGCTGATCGCGTTGACCGCGTCGGGAATGTTGTTCGCAACGATTCGCGCCACCGATGACCGCACCGACCGGCGACACGTGATCGTTCGTTCGGCGGTGATCGGCAAGCGGATCACCGCCGAGGTGCATGGTGCACTGTCGTTTCTCGCGGCGAGTGATGACGAACTCGTCATCTGGGCGACGGACGGCAACGCAAACGGCGCCGTGAATCTGGACGAGATCGTCCTGCTCGAACGCGACAACGCGACGAGCGAGCTTCGCCGCTATGCGATCGTCTGGCCGAGTGGCTGGGATCAAGCGACGATCGACGCGGCCAACACCGTCTACACGCCCGCCGCCGATTTCTCCGCGGTGGCGGCGGCGGCCAAGGGAACGGGGAACTTCCCGGCAAACGTATGGTCGACGCAGCTTACCGCCATGGGCGTGACGCTCGACAACGTGACCGTGCAACAGGCGCGACTGGCGACGCTGCGTCTAACCCTTACCGTTGGCGATCTCGTCGAGAACGTCGTGGTCGCGGCGTCGATCCGGACCCCTCAATTACCGGCTGTGGAGTGACCCTTGTGCGCCTGACTTCAAGCGAGATGTTCAACGTCAGCCAGACCCTCGACGACCACAGGAACCCGGTTGCATC
>JADFHG010000041.1 GCA_022567365.1 Planctomycetota bacterium
AGAACGATCAAACAGAACCTGTTCTGGGCTTTTTTCTACAACATCGCGGCCATTCCTCTAGCGATCATGGGAAAAGTCCCCCCCGGAATCGCCGCCGCGGCGATGATGTGCTCGTCGATCAGCGTCGTGTTGAACTCGCTGCGCTTGCGCCGAATGGCGCCACCGGATTCCGCCGTCACAACGGAAGCTCAAATCACAAACCGCGCAATCAACCGAGAGGCTGAATGAATACTGTTCCGCCAATCTTGAAGTTGCCGGTTCAACGGGGGTGGGAAGGCAAGGCTTCGGTGCATAACCGGCCCGCCGGCGGACCGGCCCCTTGCCGGCGCAGAGCCGATTCGCACCCTCGCGTCACGACGGACTTTACGCATCTTCGCGCTGCGCGATCGGCGGGAATAATGATTTAGCCGGTCGTCCCGCCTTCCATGCCCGTGTCCCCCTTCCATACGTAAGGATTCCCCAAACCTGCTAACCGAACAACAGCGCAATCAGAAAGAACGGCAAAGAAAAGAGAAACACCATCAACTCTGAAGCAATCCCCATTGTAACCATCTCGAATCTCCTTTTGATTGACGACTACGACCCGGGAACGCTCGCCCACCAGAGGCGGCGAGCATCCTCTGGTATCGCGATTCCGCGCGGGCTCCCGAAAAGTCGGTCCCGGCGCACCGGAACCAGGCTGACCGCGGCTCAGCGTACGATGTCGAACACTTCTCTACCCTGCATGGCTTTCCGCTGCGAGAGCCTTCGGGAAGAGAATGTTGTTCTCCTTGTGGATATGTTGATGGAGGTCCGCCTCGAGTGTCGCCAGGCTGTCGAGCATGACGCGGTACGTGTTGCAGGCGTCGGCCGGAATCGCGAAATCATCGGTTAGCCTGCGTAACCTGCCGAGAGCATCGCCGGCGCTATCATGCTCGTGCTCCATCATGCGGATCGGGGCCGCGATGGTTCCGCAATGACTTGCCGCGCCGGTCACGCCGGAGTCGAGCTGTTTGATCATCGGGAACAACACCGTTTCCTCCTTCTGCATGTGTATATCGAGTTCATCGCGCAGCGCTGCGAAGACATCGCGCACTTCCGCCAATTCCGAATGCCGTTCCCCATGCGCTTGGACAACCTTCTCGGTCATCTTCGTCAGACGCGGAAATTCCTCTCGCAAGTATGCATGATGCGTCGCGACGATATGATCCACCAAGGAGGTCATCGATTCTCGAGACCAATCCTTCTCGGTCTCCGGCGACGCAGCGGTTTCGGACTCGCGCAGCGCATTCAGGACCGCATCAAGATCTGTACCTCGCGTCGCGCACGCCTCGGCGAGCGGTATCTTGCCGCCACAGCAATAGTCGATGCCGAAGTGCTCGAACACCCGCGCCCGGCTGGGCTGTTCGACAACCATTTCTCCGACGGTGAGTTCTCTACCTATACTGGTTTTCATGCTGTTCTCCGCTTTTCGCCGGCCACTCGTGCCGGTGAATCCAATTACGCCCGGCTGGCTTCAGCAACCGGTCCTGCTTCCTTTTCGATCGACCAACCCCTAACAAGTCCCAGCACGAACCATGCCAACGCAACAATACCCGTTGCGAAAATCGTATCGCCGATCACACGAAGCCATCGTAGAGTGCCCACAAGATCCGTTTGCAGAAACTCCGCGGAGCGTGCGTACCACATTCCGTGCTCCACGCTCGCCCAAGTCTGCATGAGTCCCACCGGCAGCACGCTGATCAAGACCATCAGCGCCAGCCCGATATTGATCGACCAAAAAGCATAGGACAGAATCCCTGTACGCCAGACCTGACGTGTGTTCATCCCCTTGAAACAAAAGAGCATGAGTCCGATGCCGAGCATACCGTAGACGCCGAACAGCGCGGTGTGCGCATGTACGGCCGTGGTGTTGAGTCCTTGCATGTAATAGAGCGCGATCGGCGGATTGATCAGGAATCCAAAGAGGCCGGCCCCGACCAGGTTCCAGAATGCGACACCGACGAAGAAATACATAGGCCACTTGTAGGCGGATACCCAGGGGCGGGCTCGGCTGAGCCGCAGACTCTCGTATGCTTCGAATCCGATTAGAACAAGTGGCACGACTTCCAACGCACTAAACGTCGCGCCAAGCGCCAAGATCGCGGTGGGTGTTCCCGTAAAGTAAAGATGGTGAAACGTGCCTATGATGCCGCCGCTTAGAAAAATCGTCGTCGAAAGCAGCGCGGCGGCCGTGGCGGTCGAAACGCGTAGCAAACCCATCCGGGTGAAGAGAAAAGCGATCACTACCGTCGCAAAGACCTCGAAGAACCCTTCGACCCAGAGATGGACGACCCACCACCGCCAATACTCGGCAATGGCAAGGTTCGTTTGCCGACCCCACATCAATCCCGCGGCGTAAAATAATGCGATGGCACCCGAGGCGATGAGAAACAGCGCCAGAAGACTACGGTTCTCATTTGGTTTTCTGATCGCAGGCCACATGGCGCGGAGCATTAGCCCAAGCCACAGAAACAATCCGATAAGCAGAAAGATCTGCCAAAACCGACCGAGATCGACGTACTCGTAGCCTTGGTGTCCGAACCAGAAGTTTGCGACGAATCCGAGTCGTTGTTGTACGCCAAGCCACTCGCCGGCCATCGAGCCTACCACGATCACGACCAGGCAAACCCACAGCACGTTGACGCCGAGACGTTGAAACTTGGGTTCATGTCCGGAAACCGCCGGCGCCATGAACAAGCCCGTACCCATCCACGCCGTCGCGATCCAGAAAATGCCGAGCTGTGAGTGCCATGTGCGCGTCACCGCGTAGGGCAGCCATTCCGCCAGTGGAATGCCGTAGAAGCCCGATCCCTCGATGGCGTAATGGGCGGTGATGGCACCGAGTCCGACTTGCACGAGCATCATCGCCGTCACGATCCAAAAGTATTTGGCCGTCGCCTTCATGGATGGCGTTGGTGAGAGGTCCAACAGTGGGTTCGACTGCGGGATATCGTGCGGAGCTTCTTCCTTCTCGCGGGCGACTGCAAAGTAAAACGAAAGCGCGCCGATTCCCGCGAGCAAGACCACGAAGCTCACCACCGACCATACCACGATCGCTCCGGTCGGACGGTTGTCGATCAGGCTCTCCGCGGGCCAGTTGTTGGTGTAGGTAATGTCCTGCCCGGGCCGATTCGTCGAGCAAACCCACGAAGCCCAGAAGAAGAACGCATTGAGTTTGTCTCGGCGCTGCGAGGTCTTTATGGAGTTCGGCGGGATGGCGTAGGCGTCGCGAAGGTCATCCAGCGTCTCATCGTCTCCGAACAGTTTCGCGTAGTGCGTGCCCACCTCGCGGATCGCTTCCGCCCGGTCCGCGGAGACCAGCAAGTCGCCGCTCCGCGGATCGTAGGTATTGGTACGCATCTCGGTTTTGAGGCGCTGCCGAAGTGCGGCCTGTATCTCTTCGTGCAACGACGCGTATTCGCTGCCGTGCTCGTTTGCCGCCCAATGATCCAGCAGCCAGGTGGCTTCGCGGTGCAACCAATCCGCCGACCAATCCGGAGCGACGTACGCACCGTGTCCCCAGACGGAGCCGACGTTCTGCCCCCCCATCGATTGCCAAACGTTCTGCCCGTCGGAAATATCTTGCCCGGTGAAGAGCACGCTTTGGTCCGGTAACACAACCCTTGCGGGTATGGGCGGGGCCTGCCGGTACAGCTCTCGACCGAAGTAGCCGAGTACCGCGAACGAAACAACCATCACGCTGCCTAGCGCTATCCACAATCTCCGGTAGTTCACCGTTGTTTCCCCATCACAAACAGGCTAATTGGGTCCAAATAGATAGTTGACACTTCCGAAGTATACGACGTACAATTTGGATGTCAAGGTCCAAATAGTCGAATCTGGAGGTTTTTCGTGATTTCACCGACTGCCGAATACGCGTTGCGGGCCATCGTGGCCATTGCTCAAGGCGGCGGGGAACCGGTGGTGACCCCAACCATGGTCGAAATGACAAAGGTGCCGCCCGGCTACTTGCCCAAAGTGCTCCAGACTTTGCGTCGTGCGGGGCTCGTACATTCCAAGCGAGGGCTTGGCGGCGGATTTACGCTCGCTCGAGCGCCCGACCGGATCACCGTCCTCGATGTCGTAAACGCCGTGGATCCCATCAAACGAATCGAGCGGTGCCCCCTCGACATTGAGTCGCACTGCGCCGGCCTGTGTCCGCTGCACAAGCGACTCGATGAGGCTGCGGAAATGGTGGAGAAGTCGTTTGCCTCGACCACGATCGCCGAACTGCTCGCAGGCGGCGAGGGTGGTCATGCGCCGCTGTGCAAGCCGACCAAATCAGACGGGCGTTAGCGCCGCGGGCATCGCGTGTAGCGACGGCGATCTTGCTGTTGTCGTGCCTGATGCGTTTGGACGCGGCACCGAAGAACTCGCCGGCCCGGCGGTGTACGTCCCTGAGGTACTGGTAAAGTTTCAATCGAGTAGCCCGATCAGTTCCTCGATCGTCCAAACGTGATCCGCGATTCCTCACGCGAATTGGCGGACGGCGACCTCGTCGAAACGGTCGAGACGTTCGTCTCCGAATTGCCGGACCGGATTGCTGCGATCGAAGCGGCGATTGACGGGCAGGATCTCGCCGCGCTTGCGACGCTCGCCCATCAACCAATAGTGCGTCCTAAAACGGCGGGCACCCCGGTTCTTTCCGAACCCCAACCGTGAGGGAGGGGCTTTTAGGACGCACTCTACAGGGATCGGCCGGAGGATCCGGGTTCCCGAGCATCGCGGAAGGCGCCGGGCTGCTCGAATCGAGCGCGAAGATCGGCGAAAAACTGGACACCCTCACGAAACAGACCCGCGCACTCGCGGAATTGTGTCATCGCGCAAGAGCCACTGCTGCCACGCGTTGAACCAGGCGCCACTGCATGAAAAACGCGGCCAAGGCGAAGACCAAGAAAGCCTGGAGACTGCGGTAAATAGTGGCGTCGCGTTGAAGCTCGGGCGTCTGGCAAGAAACGACCGATCCCGCAATCACGCCACAACCTTCGCCACCTCGACCTTCAGCGCCTCGCGCGCGTCGTTGCCGAGTTCGTAGCGGACGCGCATCGTCGGTTTGTTGACGTGGATGAGCGCGCCGAGGTCGATCGGCGTGCCGATCAGGACCAGGTCGCAGTCGGCGGCGTTGATTGTGGCTTCGAGCTCGGCAATCTGCTTGTCGCCGTAGCCCATGGCCGGGAGCACTTCGGTAACGTGCGTATACTTCTCGAACGTCGCCTTGATCGTACCGACGGCGTAGGGCCGGGGGTCGACGATCACCGACGCGCCGTTCGCGGTGGCGGCGACGTGGCCCGCGCCGATTTTCATCTCGCCGTGGGTAAGGGTCGGGCCGTCCTCGACGACGAGTACGCGCTTGCCCTTGATCGACGCGGGATCGTCCACGGTCACCGGCGATTTCGCCCGGATGATCCGCGCCTTGGGGTTGACCTTGCGGACGTTGGCTTCGACGAGTGCGACGTCTTCGGGTCTGGCCGTGGCGACCTTGTTGATGACGACGACGTCGGCAAGACGGGTGTTGGTTTCGCCGGGGTAATACGCGAGTTCGTGCCCCGGTCGGTGCGGGTCGGCGACGACGATGTAGAGGTCCGCCTTGAAGAAGGACAAGTCGTTGTTGCCCCCATCCCAAAGGATGACGTCGGCTTCCTTCTCGGCTTCGCGGAGGATGCGTTCGTAATCGACGCCGGCGAAGACGACATTGCCGGCGGCGATGTGCGGCTCATATTCCTCGCGTTCCTCGATGGTGCACTTGTGCTTGTCGAGGTCGGACAGCTCGGAGAATCGTTGACAGATCTGCTTGGTGAGGTCGCCGTAGGGCATTGGGTGGCGCACGGCGGCGACGCGCTTGCCCATTTCCTTGAGGATCGAAGTGACCGCGCGGGACGTCTGGCTCTTGCCGCATCCGGTTCTCACGGCACAGACGGCGATGACCGGCTTGGTGGACTTCAGCATGGTGTGGCGATGGCCCATGATGCGGAAGTCGGCGCCGGCCGCGTTGACGATCGCGGCTTTGTGCATGACCTCGGCGTGCGGCAGATCGGAGTAGGCCATCGCGACCTGATGGACGTCGTGCCGTTTGATTAGCTCCGTCAGCATCTCCTCCGGTTCGATCGGAATACCGTTCGGATAGCGGTCGCCACAGAGTTCCGGCGGATAGGTCCGCCCGTCGATGTCGGGGATCTGGGCGGCGGTGAAGGCGACGACTTCGTAGCGAGGGTCGTTTCGCCAGAAGGTGTTGAAGTCGTGGAAGTCCCTGCCGGCGGCGCCGACGATGATGACCCTGATCCGATTCGTTGAACTTGAAGTCATGTAATCCTCTCGCTTGAGCACGGCCCCACTGTAGCGCAAACCAATGCGGCATTGACGCAGTGGCTGCCGTGCCGGAGTCGATAACAGTCAGTTAGCAGTTGTCTAGCCGTCGGTTTTCAGTTGTTCGTCGTGGGTTGACACTCACCGGCGTTCGTATCGCGAGTGCGAACTGTCGATCTGACGGCGATGTTTGACCATTCATATCGACGCGACCGGGGCGATGGGCGACCGATGGCTAACAGTGCGAACGTATGGTCGAGACTCTAGCCGAAGGGTTCGTTGCTTTCAAGCACGATAGTGCACCGCGTTCCCGGCTGGTACGGCACCTGTCCGCTGTGTGACGTCGCACCGGCGATCACGCCTCATCCCAACGGGCGGGCGAGGCTCCCGCCGAGCCGGATCGCCGTTCTCCACGTCACGCCCCTGGTTGATCCACTTGGTCATCGGCACGCTCGGGTACGTCGCGTGGAGTCTCGCCAACGTCGGTATCGCCTGTCGCGGCGAACGGTTCGTCTCGAAAAGGGCGACCATCCCGATACGTCGCGAGCTGGTCGCGAATGCGGGCGGCGCCGGCGTCGTCGAGCATGATCCGCCCGCCGAGCGAAACCCGTTCGAGCGTCCCCCGCGCTTGATCAAAATCACCAAGCTCGGCAAACGCGGCGGCCAGCGCCTCCTGGGCACGGGGGCTGAGACCGCCCGTGATGTCGACTGCCGCGTACGCAAGATCGTGTGCCCGCTTGCCGTCGCGGTTGGATTCGATCCGGCTCGTGGCCAGGGTCCAAGCGAGTTTCGTCAGCAATGCCACATCACCGGGAGATCGGTCGAGACCGGTCGACCAGACTTCGATCGCCCGCGTCTCATCGCCTTGTCGGTGCAACAGGATTCCGAATCGGTAGTAGGCCTTGGCAAAGTGCGGATCCAGCTTGATTGCCCTTTGAAACCGATCGGCCGCCTCGGGGCTTCCGAGATACGACGCGACAACGCCCAGATTGTGCCAGTGGGCCGCGCTTTCCGGCGAGAGATCGCGTGCCCGCGCGTAATAGGTCTCCGCGGCTAAGTACCGGCCCATGCGGAACAAGACCTCGGCGAGTCCGACGATGGACGCCTCGACGGGCTTCAGCTCGATCGCGCGGTGATAGTGTTCGGCGGCCGCCTCGAGGTCGCCCAGTTGTGCCGAAGCCCTTGCCAGCGCGATGTGGGCGCGGCGGTGGTCCGGCAGGCGCGCCAGCGCTGCCGAGGCATGGATCCGTGCGGCCTCATAGTCGCCGGCGTCGATCATGGCTACGGAATAGTTGGTGTTGGCCACGACGGTATGCGGCGCGTGCCGCAACACGTGCGACCAAAGCGCGACCGAGTTTGACCATGTCCGCACTTGTGCGCGCGTGAGCGTAACGAGTCCGGCGAACATGGCGAGCAGAACCACGACCGACAACACCCGCACCACACCGGCTCGCCCAAGCGTCGCCCTGCCGGGGCTTCCTCGTTGCGCGCCGGCTTGCGATGAAACCCGTGGCTCATCGCCGTCGCCGGCTTTCGCGATATTGCCCACTGCTTTCGTTGACAGCCGATGTACGATACGTGATGGGCCGAAGATCCGAGCGGTGGCGAATCCCAACAATACCGCCCATGGCAGGCACGAAATGTAACTGTATCGATCCGCCACGAGTTGTGGGCCGCTCTGCAACAAACCCAGGACCGGCGACAGCACGACAACGTATACGCACGCGCACGCAAGAAGCCCGGGCCACCGCCGCCGCGTGGCTACGATCGCGACGGCGGCCGCCACGACCACGACGGCTGCGACGACGTACGGTCGATCAAGAACCCTCGGATCGACAGGTTGTTCATAGAGGGCGATCAGCCCGCTCGGCAGAAGCGTCTTCCAAACGTAGAAGACGATGCCGTAGAAGGCCTGCGCGACGCGCACGCTCAGCGGCAGGAAGCCCAGGGACCATACCGCGCCTGTTGCACTTTGTGCGAACACCGCCACCGTCGCGAACAGCGCTGCGGGGACGACGAAGAGCAACTTTTCTCGAATCAGGCGGTGTATGCGATGGCGCGATACGACGGTTGAAACGGCTGTGGCGGCGTCTTTGATTGCGCCGGTGTCGGTCGAGAACCGCCGGAGCGGGTAAAGATCGAGAACAAGCAGAACCACCGGCCAAGTCATTCCGGTCGCTTTGGCGAGCAATGAGAGCACGTAGCAGAGCAGTGCTCCGCCGAGCCAAAAGGCCCGTCCGCGCGGTCGCGCCGATTCGGCCGCGCGCAGATAGAAGAGCGTCGTGAGCATGAGCCATGCGCCGCTGAGGACGTCGCGCCGCTCGGTGGCCCATGCCACGGATTCGACGCGCAGCGGATGGACCGCAAAGAACAGCGCGGCCACGAGGGCGCCGATCGTTAGGGCGCCGCGTCTGATGGCCCGCGCCGTAGCGTTTGTGTCCATGGCTCGCGCAATCAGGCGACGTGCCACGAAGAAGAAAACCACGGCCGTGACGACGTGAAGTACGAGATTGGTGAAGTGGTATCCGACCGCCCGCATGGATTGTACTTGGGACTCATCCGCCGCGAGGGCGTCCCAGAGGCGCGATTCGAGCGCGAATGAGAGCCAGGTAAGCGGCTGGTAGTGCCCGCCGAACGGCACGGTGAACATTCGCTCGAGGTGTTCGAGACTCAGACCGAGATAGGCTTCGTTGCCGATGAAGTTGCGGTTGTCGTCCCAGCTCACAAACTCGCCCAACGGTGCTTCGGCGAAGGCAAGCGCGGTGACGATGATGATCAGAAGGACTGCGAACCCTGAGTACCGCGTCTTCGCCGCGTGCACGGAGGGGGATTGTTCTTTGTGGTTGGCATCATGCGCGGGCATCGTCGGCCGCGAATTGTATCCGCGAAGCGGCAAACACCAAACCTACGCGCATGGCCGCCTGTAGAGGAAGTCTGTGGGACCGACCCTCCAGTCGGTCAATCACTGCTTGCGACCGAATACGACCGACTTGAAAGTCGGTCCCACAAAACATGCCGTCCTTCGGCAGGCTGCTAGCGTTGGTCCGATTGGGCGAAGGTCTCGCACGCGGCGAGGGTGATGTAGGAGGTTTCGTCAGTTCCGTCCGGCGCGTCGGAACAGTTCGTCTGGGCGTGAAGGAACCGTTGGGCTCCACGCATTTCGTCCATCGTGTGCCCGTCGAGCATGAGTTCGACGTAGAGCGATCGCTCCGAGAGGTCGTCGGTGCTCCGTTCGATATGGCCGAATCCGAGCGTGTGTGCGATTTCATGTGCGATGACGTTCGCGAACACGCTGATCCACTCTTCAACCGTATATATGCCGCCGAGCTGTGCGATCCGTTCGGCGAAGATCACCGCGGCGTTGTCCTGCTGTCGGTCGCAGGGGTCATATTCCGCCCGCCCGATTTCCTTCGGGGCATCCGGGGAAATCTCCTGCGCGATGTGGACGATCGTGACGGCATCGACCTCATCGGATTCACCGTTGACGACGGTCACGCCGTATGTGGCGACGTCGTCGAGGATTTTCGCGACGCGCTCGCGAACGGCCTCCATGAGCGCGTCGGAATCGTCGGCCAGGGTTCCGCCGTCGGACGTGGCAAAAGCGTCAAAATCGACCGGGGCGAGTTCGACGTCGGCGTAGAGCATGCTGCTGCCGCCGGTCCAGTCGAGCACAAACACGTCGGGGGTGCCGAGTTCGCCGAAGTCCGACCGAAGCGAAGCCGAGCCGCCGACATCGACCGGGTTGAACATGGAGACGCCGCAACCGGTCAGCATGCCGCACGCATGCACGACCATAAAGCAAACGACTAGCCGTCCGCGATATGAGCGCGTCCAAACTGATCGTACAATAGACCCAAGCTGCTTCATTTCCGCCTCCAGTGGTTCCTCCCCAGGAAACCCAGCGCCTCGGGCCGGCGCGAAGGGCGTTCACCATTTTTTGGCGCAATCGGGTCGAAAGTCAACAGCCGTGTGCGGATTCGGTCTCGCGTCAGGCCGACTCATCGTGAGGTCCGGCCTTATTGGACGAACCCTACCCCTGCAACCTACCCATCTTAACAAGGGCAGGGTGATTAGAGGCGAAAAACACGTAGTCAAGGGGCGAAACATGCGAGGCGTGGATTGGGAGTCCCGTTCGGGGTCTCGGTGCGGTGCGATGTTCGAATCGCCGGCCGAACCGTCTTGGGCGACGCTATGAGCAGAGCAAGAAGAGGTCACGCGTAACTCGGTTGGTCGGTAGCAGGCGGCTCCGGGCTCATCGCGAAGGCGCGCCGACTCGGTTGGTCCGATGCGTCCGCGCGCGGTGATTGTCGGTTTGCAGTGTTGTCACGGTCGGTCCGTGCGGTAGGGACATGCGCGCGGTGTCGCGCGGTTGTCCGCCATCGGTATTCACTGACCCTATCGTCCGTCGGTGACAGAGCGATGCACGTCCGGTCGTCGTCCGCGCTGGCATGCGCGTCGGGCTCGCGCCGACTACTAAACTCCATTCGCCGGCGCGCGCAGGCGCGAACTGAATTCGTTCGATGACCCGCGCGCGGTCGCCGATCAAACGAGTGCAAACGAAGTGCCGCGCGGTGGCGGTCGCGTTGCGAGCGCAGCGCACAGGCCGCGCACGGGCCGCCCGTGCGTCGCACGGAATAGCGGTGGAAGCGTGGAACGCCGACGTGATGCGGTGCCTTGGCAACAAAAAACAAAAAAACTTCCAGTTTTTTTTCGGTGCAGAACAGTCGGATCATTCCGCCGCCGCACTTCCCTGGTGCAACCATGATTGATCGGTGTGACGGACGCGCTCTACGGTAACTTGCGCCAGACGCGTTTTCCTGCCGTGAGTCGAACCGACTGCAATAGGTGCCGTTGGACCGGCACTCGCATGAGCAATGCCGTTCCGGCTAGGCTCGGTTGATCGCCGCGAGCACGCTTCCATTTCGCGTCCGCGCGCGGTGCGTCGCTCAAGAAACAAAGGGGAAATACAGCCAAAAACCGACATTCCGTCCCGAGACGAATGTACGGGACGCCGCATGCAATAGCCGCCTTCGCGCTGATCGTCGCGACGCACATCCAATCGATCGATAGGGCGGCACGTGCGTAACGCCATTCGCTCGTAGAGAGATGCTGCGCGTGCCAGTTCGTAGCACGAACCGCAACGCATCGCTCGTGGCGGGTCCGCAGCGCGAATGAGCGTCGCGGTGCGCGTTTGCCACACAGCCGCCATCAGCGCTAGGCGCTACGCCGAATTCGCGTCGAACTGAAAGAAATGTTTTGACAGATCGTGATCATGGTGTACGATTTTGTTCAGAAAGGAGGTGATGTCCATGGCTAAGAAACGAAAGGTTGCCAAGAAGGCGACGAAGAAGAAAGCTGCCAAGAAGGCGACGAAGAAGAAAGCGGCGAAGAAGACAAAGAAGAAGGCCGCCAAGAAGAAGACAAAGAAGAAAGCAGCGAAGAAGACAAAGAAGAAAGCTGCCAAGAAGAAGAAGTAGTAGTAGTCAGCCGTCCACAAAACGAAACGGGCTACGAAAGGACCAACCGGCGCATCAGTGATTCAATACCGGTTCCTCGCCACGGCGATCGGTACGCAGCGCGATCGGTTGTTCGATAGCTCTCGACGGAAGGTGTCCCTATCAACGGTGACACCTTCCGTTTTTCTTTTCCGATACTCGGATATGACCTACCCCTCCGCGAGACGCGTGGACCAAAGAACGGCGGAACTCGCGGCAGGTCCCTGGCAGCGCGTCGAAGGATCCCTGGTGTGTCGTTGGCCCACGTTCTCGGGCGCTCAACGGTCGCCACGGGGGGCGGCCGCTAATCCTTCAATGCGCGGCTCGCAGCCTGTCGAAAAAGTCAATTCTTGGGTGTGGGAACGGCACCGG
>JADFHG010000535.1 GCA_022567365.1 Planctomycetota bacterium
GCTTCACTAGCATCCATCTCGGCCATCGTGTTACCTCTATCTTCCGCGGGATCGATCGCGCAACAGCACCGAAAACCCGCCTCGAGCTTCCCGACGATACCACACCACACCACACCAGGAGCGGAGGGACTCGAACCCCCAACCGCCGGTTTTGGAAACCGGTGCTCTGCCAAATTGAGCTACGCTCCTAAGCAGTTCGCATGGTCACCGACGGTCGACCCCTACTTGCGTTTGATTTTGTGCGGCGTGCGCTTGCGCTCGCGCTTGCAGTACTTCTTGAGTTCGATCTTCGGCGTGCCGCCCATGACATTGACCGTCGTCCGGTAGTTCAGGTCGTTGCATTCCTTGCACTGCAGCCAGACGTACTCACGCTTTGCGGCCTTGGCCATTGTTGTTCAACCCTTCAACGACTCGCGAGGACGATCGCGCGTCCCACGCCATCGTCCGACACCGAACGCCCAACCGAGCCAACTACTCGATTATCTTGGCCACCACGCCCGAGCCGACCGTGCGACCGCCTTCGCGAATCGCGAAACGAAGCCCCTGCTCCATGGCGATCGGCTTGCCCAGCTCCACGTCCATCCCGATGTTGTCGCCCGGCATGCACATCTCCGCGTCTTTCATCGTCAAAGAGCCCGTCACGTCCGTCGTCCGGAAGTAAAACTGGGGACGATATCCGTTGAAAAACGGCGTGTGGCGACCACCTTCCTCCTGCGTCAGAACGTACACCTGCGATTCGAACTTCGTATGCGGAGTGATGCTCTTCGGCGCCGCCAGCACCTGCCCCCGCTCGACCTCCTCCTTCTTCGTGCCGCGCAGCAGGCAGCCCACGTTGTCGCCGGCCTGTCCGAAATCCAGCGTCTTGTTGAACATCTCGACGCCCGTGACCGTTGTCGTAGCCGTGTCCATCAACCCGACGATCTCCACTTCCTCGCCGGTGCGCACGGTACCACGCTCGATTCGGCCCGTAGCGACCGTTCCGCGACCCTTGATGCTGAAGACGTCCTCGACGGACATCAGGAAAGGCTTGTCCATCTCCCGCTCGGGCACCGGGATGTACTCGTCCAAAGCCTTGAGAAGCTCGGCGATGCACTTCGTCTTTTCGGGGTCCGTCGGATTGTCGAGCGCCGCGAGCGACGCGCCACGAATCACCGGAGTGTCGTCGCCGGGGAAGTCGTACTTGTCGAGCAGTTCACGAATCTCCATCTCCACGAGATCGAGCAGCTCCGGATCATCCACCAAGTCCACCTTGTTCATGAAGACGACCAGATGAGGCACGTTAACTTGCCGGGCCAGCAGAATATGCTCGCGCGTCTGCGGCATCGGACCATCCGCGGCCGAGACCACGAGGATCCCGCCGTCCATCTGCGCCGCCCCCGTAATCATGTTCTTCACGTAGTCCGCGTGTCCCGGACAGTCGATATGGGCGTAGTGCCGCGCCTCGGTTTCATACTCGACGTGCGACGTCGCGATCGTCAGAATCTTCGTGGCGTCGCGCCGACCTTGCGATTCGGACGCCTTTGCCACTTCGTCGTAACTGACCGCCTTGCACAGACCCGCCTTCGACTGCGTCGTACAGATTGCGGCCGTAAGCGTCGTCTTGCCGTGGTCGACGTGACCGATCGTGCCCACGTTCACGTGGGGTTTAGTTCGTTTGAATAGTTCCTTGGCCATGCGATACCCTACCTCCACTCATAAACCGCCGTCAACGGTTGACCGCGACCCATCATCCAAGACACCCACCTCGGACGACACGCCGCGCTCCGCGCTCAACACCATCCAATGTCAATCCGGAGCGTCAAGCGACCGATGTTCCCGCCGACACCGCCGCAAACAGACCGCCACTCACGGACAGCCGGAATCCAATCAGCTGCTGACGGGAATCGAACCCGTGACCTCGTCCTTACCAAGGACGCACTCTACCAACTGAGCTACAGCAGCACGGCACGACGCCCCATGGGCGGGATCGCCGAAAAAGACCGTCCCATACCGCCACACCCTGCCGCCAGCCTCACGGTTGACGCTTCGCGCGCACCGACTTGCGGCGCGCAGAGCAACCTTCGCCATCGGTCCCGATGCAAACTGACTCCAATAGCCCCGCGAGTATACGTGTTCGAAAGTCCGTGTCAATTGCAAAAGAAACGAGATTTCTCGGCCACGGCACCCAACCATCACGGGGGCGACGAATCCGTCCGATCCGCATGCCGAAGTGGAAGATAATGAAGCGCCACAGCAGGTTGCACCTCATTCGCTTCCTGCAGGGGGACACCCAAACGCGGCTTGTGTTTGGTCTTATCGGCACCCAATTTGCAGTATGCCGGCTGAAAACCGTCGGATTCTACAGCCTTGGATCGCCGGCAGGCGGTACGGGCTGTTCGCGCGGCCGACCATCTCGGAATAGGCCCCACGATCGGTATCGACCGCCAAGGAGGGTCACGACGTGCCTTCGCACCGCTGCGAACCGACATTACCGAGCGGTCCCCACGTTGCCTGGCCGGACGCAAGTTGCTACGATAGGCGTGCGGTCCTCCGAGGATCTCGCCCAACGGTGCGGCCGCAACCAGATGGCTTCCAAAGGAGTTCCCGTTCTCCTGGAAGCTTCGTGTTATGCT
>JADFHG010000536.1 GCA_022567365.1 Planctomycetota bacterium
CCGAGGACTGCAAGCCGATGGCTGCCAGCTATCCCAGTTCCTCCCGAATCATCGCCTCGAACCCGCCTTTCACCACGAGTCTCTGCGCCACGTCGCCCAACGGGGCGAAATCATAGGACTTGTCGCCGCAGGCGATCTTCGCCGTCGCAAAATCAACGCAAGCCCGCCGCTCCGTTCGTATCGTAAGCCGCTCGTCCGAAGCGAACGCCGTCTTCAACTCGTCCACGAGCGCGGGGCACTCGATCAGGATGTACCCGTTGTTGAACGCGTTGCGTTTATAGGTCTGCGAGAATGAACCCGCGATCACCATCGACAGGCCGCGAAACTTCAACGCCGTCGCCGCCTGCTCGCGCGACGATCCCGAACCGAAGTTGTATCCGCCGATGAGGATGTCGCCCTCCCGCGCGATCTCTTGAAACTCGGGATCGTAGTTGAGCATGGCCTTCGTGCCCATCTCTTCGGGGGTCAGGTCGTCGCGATAGGTAAACTCCTTGCCGTAAATGCCGTCGGTGTTCATGTTGTCCTTGGGCACATAGAGCAGTTCACCTTCGATCGTCGCCGGGAATCCGTCGAGAATCGCCACCTCCGCCGTCGGCGCCGGCGACCGTTCGCGCGTGCGAAGGCGGCTCCCCGCAGCAAGCGAGGCCCGTCTCTCGGCCGCGCTGCCCGAACCCGCTCCCTTCGGTGCGGCGATTTTCCCCGCCACGGCCGACGCGACAACCACGGCCGGGCTTGCCAGATAAACCTGTGCGTCGCGCGATCCCATACGTCCCTTGAAGTTGCGGTTCGTCGCGGAGATACCCACCTCACCGTCTTTCAAGATGCCGTCGCCCAGACCAATGCACGGTCCGCACCCGGCCGGCAGGGCGACCGCGCCCGCGTCCACGAGCGTGCCCCAATGCCCCAGCCGCTTCGCGTCTGCCTCGATCTCGCTGGAAGCCGCGGCGATGTAAAACGTCACACCCTCCGCGACGCGCTGCCCCTCGATCACCTTGGCGGCTTCGGCAAAGTCCTCGAGCCGTCCGTTCACGCAACTGAGCAAGTACGCCCGGTCTATCTTGACGTTTCGGTCCTCCATCTCCGGGAGCGGCACGATCGTCTTCACCTCGTTGGGACCGGCCACGAACGGTGTCACGGTGGACAGGTCGAAATCCAGCTCCTTGGCATATTCGGCGTTGGCGTCCGCGGCCGAGAGCTGCGTTTCCAAATGGCGGATGATCGGCTCGGTCAGACGGGGCGATTGATCGCCGCGCAGCTTCATCACCTTCGCCCGGCCGAACAAGTAGGCACGGGTGACGGCGTCATACGGAAACAGACCCGCGAGCGCTCCCCATTCAGTGGTCATGTTGGAAATGGCCATTCGCTCGGCCATGCTCAGCCCCGCAATGCCATCACCGGCGAATTCGATGCAGCAGTTCAGCACCTCGTCGTGGTTGAACGTACCGACAAGCGTGATGATCACGTCTTTGCCGGTGACGCCCGGCTGGAGTCGGTTGGTCAGATTGACCCGAACGATTTCGGGCACCTGCCACCACGTCTTACCCGTCGCCCAAATGGCGGCGGCATCGGTGCGGACCACCGGCGTGCCGAGCGCCCCGAGGGCGCCGTAGAGGTTGGAGTGCGAATCCGACCCGACGACAAAGGTGCCGGGTAATACGAACCCTTCCTCGACCATGACCTGATGGCCTATCCCCCTTCCGGCCGGATAGAACACGACGCCTTGCTCCTTGGCGAAGGCCTCGATCTTCGCGTATTTCGCCAGGTTTTCGGGCGACTTGTTTTGTATGTCGTGATCGAGGGCGAACACCGGCTGTCCGGGGTCGTGAATGCGTGTCGCACCCATGCTCTCGAACTTGGGGATGACCGCAGCCGTATTGTCGTGCGTCATGACGTGGGCGGGACGCACGGACAGGAAATCTCCCGCGTGCACGGTATGTCCGGCGGTCAGATCAACTGCAAAACGTTGGGCAATTTTCTCGAATAGATTCTGTGGCATCAGTTTGTCTCAATCGTAGCGTCCGCCCCCCGTGGCGGACGGATCATCACGCCGTTCGTAGCGGCCGCCCCCCGTGGCGGCCGTAGGACACCGACTCTCTCACATCGCGGTGAACGCCTTCGTCCAAGGCCAATCCACCCACTCTTTGACCAATCCCGCACGCACCGGGTTGTCGACGATGTATGCAAGTACTGTTTCCGCCGTCTCGCCCTTTCGACACACGTGATCGTGCGCCGACCGCTGCCACAGCGGGGCGTGTCGGCCTTGCTTCATGAACTCGTGCGTGGTGTAACTCTTGAACACGTCCAGCCACTTGTCTAGCTTGATCTCCGAGTCTGCCGGCGAGAGAAGGACATGGAGATGGTCCGGCATAAGACAATAACCGTGAAGCAGGAACCCAAGTTTTTCGCAGTAGAATTCCACATTGTGACAGACCATGGCGGCCACGGCATCCTCGGCGAACGGAGCACCCGCCGCAGCGCAAATGGTCACATGGATGTCGGCGTTGTCTGCGTAGTCGGAGTCCGGCAGACGGACGGCCCGCGGGGTGCCGTATGTCGTGAGTTGGCCCACGGCGATGTTTTTTTGGCGATGTCGCATGT
>JADFHG010000537.1 GCA_022567365.1 Planctomycetota bacterium
ACGACCCGGCTCTCCACCACACACGCGCACCTCCGTTTGTCCTCTCTCCTCCACGCGATTTCAACCTGGCGACCACACACACAAAACCCGTCTCGGGTCGATATCGATGGATCCCCGTGCATGAGCGCCGCGGCCAGCCGCTCCCAAGCGATCGAGTCGCCAGCCGCCAAGACCTACGCGCGATCCCACCGGGAGAAGGCCGCGCCTCGAGCACGTTACATAACACCTACCGCCGTTATTGACGACGACGTTCACCGTCGCCGACCACCAACAACCCACAACAGCGGATTCCCTCCGGCGGATCCGCGCCGATGTCCCCGAACACTATCGCGGACCCATCGATCCGCGCGGAACCTTCGGTCCATGACACCAAGAGCGAGGGCACACCTTGTCGCCGTGCCTGCCGCGAGTGGCTATGGCCGCGGGCATGATGTGCTACCATCGCGGGACCATGACGGATTCCACGCGCCGCGCCCGCAAGTCCGAAGACACGAGGCGCGCGAGCAGGGATGTGGTGCCACAGCGTGGCACTTCGATTGATTGTGCAGACCGCCACTCGGCCGCCATAGGACCACGCGCGCTCCTGCTGATCGCGGCGCTTGCGCTCTTCGCCCGTCTCGCACACGACGCGAGCACCGCGCACATGCCCTTGACGGAGCGGCTCGTCGGCGACGCCGCCGGCTACTACGACTGGGCCTGCCGGATCGCCGACGGGGATTGGATCGGATCGCAATCCTTCTATCAAGCGCCCCTCTATCCCTACGTCTTGGCGATTGGGTTGTCTATATTGGGCAAGGGTGTATGGATCGTTCGCCTGTTGCAGGCATGTTTCGGAGTTGCGTCCGCATGTTTCCTTTCCATCGCGACGGCGAGACTGTTCGGACGCATACCCGGCATTCTCGCCGGTATCATGCTCGCCCTCTACGCGCCGGCGATTTTCTTCGACGGTATCGTACAGAAGACGTCGCTCGCCGCCCTCCTTCTGTGCGCGCTGCTTGCCGCGATGTCCTGGCACGTACGGGTCGGTCGCGGCGCATCGGGCGCGGCGGTCGGAGTGTGTGTCGCACTGATGGCACTGACGCGCGAGAACGCGCTGCTATGGATTCCGCTCTTGTTGCTCTGGATACCGTTGGCCCGGCGCCGCGCCGCGCGCGGTCGACTCATAGCGATCGGCGCTTCCACATGCGGGGTAGCGCTCATTTTGCTCCCCGTCGGGATTCGCAACTACGTCGTAGCCGGCGAGTTTTCGGTCACGACGGTCCAGGCCGGTCCGAATTTCTACATCGGCAACAGCGAGCACGCCGACGGTCGGTATCGACCGCTGGTGCGAGGTCGCGAGACGCCGGCGTTCGAGAGGGGCGATGCCATACTGTTGGCACAGCGAGCGGTGGGGCGCGAGTTGTCCTCGAAGGAAGTGTCCACATATTGGATGTCTCGCGCGCTCGACGATATTCGCGCGGATCCCGTCCGCTGGATGGGATTGTTGGCGAACAAGACGGTGATGGTCGTCAACCGCTATGAGATCGCCGACGTGGAAAGTTTGTACATAAGCGCGGAGTTCTCGCCGATCGTTCGGTGGCTCGATGCAGTATGGAACTTCGGCGTGCTCGTGCCGATGGCCGTCGCCGGAATCGTACTTACCTGGCAAGACCGAAGACGCCTGTGGGTGTATTACGCGCTCATCGTATCCATGGTCGGCGCGGTCGTGGCATTCTTCGTGTTGGCACGTTATCGATTCCCTCTCGTCCCCTTGATCATACCGTTCGCGGCAATCGGCGTTGTCACACTCTACCATCGTATTCGCAACTGGAAGGGTTCGCCCCCCGAGCTGCGAAGATCTCTATACTGGGCGTTGGGGCTTGCGTGCGCAACGGCGATCTTCGTCAACCAGCGCGGCCCGGACGAGGGGAGGCTCGACGCGATGGCGTTCATGAATCTCGGCGTCGCGGCCGCGGAACGCTCCGATGAACTGGCAGCCACTGGCGAGTCGGCGGCGGCCAAGCGCTACTTTGCGATGGCCCAACGTCAGTTCACGCTTGCCGTTCGGGCCAACCCGTCGTCGCCGGAGGCGCGAGTCAACCTGGGTCAGGCGTTGGTGAGGGGGGGCCGAGCCGCCGAAGCCCTCGTCCACTACGACGCCGCCATCGATGTGGACCCCGACCTCGCGGTCGCGCACTTCTTGCGCGGTCAGACGCTTGAAATGGTCGGTCGCCTTGCGGAGGCGGCGTCCGCGTATCGCCGCGTCGTCCAACTCGGCGTGGAACCGGTGGCCCCTATGGCATCGGAAGCGCTCGAACGCCTGAGTGAACATTGAAGGGATCGCACGACGGTGATCGGTGCGGCGCCAAATGCACTTCGTTCGCACGAAATCGCGCGTCGCACGCCGATGACGAGCGGACGGCCGCCTAGTGCAGCGTCACACCTGGATTTACGGGTTGGTGTTGAGCGATAGGCATAGCAAAGTTCGCTCCCTTACCAGGCTGTCGGAATACTCCGTTCTGACTATTCCGACAGGCACTTTGATGGTACTTTCGGTCACGATACCCTAGGGTATTCAAACGAAAAGTACCGTCTTCTGCTGCCGAATTCGAG
>JADFHG010000538.1 GCA_022567365.1 Planctomycetota bacterium
TCCACCGCCGGAACCGTTACGGACGCTACGAGGCAAACGTCGCCCCCCCGGCAAGTAACCCCGCGGTTCCGTGGCGGGCGTTCTCCATCTCGTCCACGCATCACCGTCGTGCGGTTGCCCATGCCTGCCGAGTGATTGGGAGGCGCCGTCGGCAACCTGCTGAGGGACCCGATGGCAGTGCCGCCGGCCCACGCTCATGGACGCTCAACGGTCGCCAAGCGGGGTTGGCCGCAACTTCTGCAACGGACCGTTACCTCGTCTTACCCTTTGGGGGGATCGTTGGTGAGCGTTTTCATTAAACAAGACGGAGCCGCCTTGTCGGTAACAAGAGGATTTGAAAGACAGGTTTTGGTACTTGGGCAACGAAGTTCGATGTTCATGCCAAGCCTCCGTGCATTAACCGCAAGAAAGTCTGACATCACGCCGGACATCGCGCAGCCAGAACATGCGCCAAACAGGCGCGCAAGGACTCATGCATGAGCGTATAATCCGGCGACAGTTGTCAGTACTCAGTTGTCAGTCAGGAAGTTGTCAGTGACGAAGTAAGTGGGCGTTCGTACCTCCGACTGAAAACTCCAGACTGACGACCGAAGACTGAGAACTGATGACTCCCGGCGACGTCGCGCGCACCTTGCACATTGGAGATTGCCGGACCAACGGCGAGCCGTGTGACATTGACTGCGCCCGGTCATCGCAAGCGCGGTGCATCGTGCGTGTGGTCGCTTTGCAAGGGTTATTCAGGCGCGAATCGCCGCCCCAGTTCCACCGAGATCGGCATGAATCGCCCGTCGCGCCATACCCGCGTCACGACGCGCGAGCCCGGCTTTGTTGCGGACAAGACCCGGCCAAGCGTTTTCATGGAATCGATCCGGTGGCCATCGACTTCGACAATGATGTCATCTACCTCGATGCCGGCTTTTTCCGCGGCACGTCCCGGGATAACCTCCGTGACGAACGCGCCGTAGGGTCGTCTCCAGCCAAGGGCCCGTGTCTCTTCCATAAGGTCCGACACGTTGCCGACGATGACACCGATGAACCCCGGGCCACCGTTGATGAGATCGGGCAACATCCGCACGGCGCGGTTTGACGGGATGGCGAAACCGACGCCTTGGTGTGAGCCGGATTCCGTCGCGATGGCGACATTGATTCCAATGACCTCGCCGCCAAGGTTGACCATCGGTCCCCCGCTGTGCCCCGGGCTCATCATCGCATCGGTCTGGATGAAGGGATCGTATCGACGACCGCCCACGAGTAGATTGCGCCGATTCACCGCGCTGATGATCCCGCGACTCACGGACCCCTCGAGACCGAACGGGTTGCCCATGACGAGCACGTTGTCTCCAACTTGGGTGCGGTCGCTGTCGGCAAACGGTAGTTCGTGCAGGCTGCGCAAACGGATTCGCAGCACCGCGAGGTCCGTATCGGGATCGGCTCCGAGCACCGTCGCGGACGCCTCGCGGCCGTCCGAAAGGCGCACTTGTATGGTCTTGGCTCCGACGACGACGTGACTGTTTGTCAGGATGTACCCGTGTTCCGCATCGAACACGAACCCGCTTCCAAGTCCCTCGCGCGTCGTTTCGCGGTCGGTCCGCTCGGCCTCCTCGATCAGGCGGTCCACCTGTGCGTCGAGCCGCTCGGCGGCGTCGCCTTCCTCGCCCGGAGGTGGCAGGACGTCGCGCAGGGCGTTGCGAATATCGTCCGCGGCCGCATCCGCCGCCGACGTGCGTATCTCCGTAACGATGCTCACGACCGCCGGCAATACAACTCGAGCGACCGTATGGCTCGTTCGCGCCAATTCGTCGAGCCGATCTTTGGACGGTAGCGTCTCCCGGAGCGCGCGGGTCCGTCCCTTCATGATCTGATACGAGACGCGCTCGACCAGTCCGAATTCCAGCAGAATAACGAACGCAAGGGCCGTCGCGCTGAACACACCGACGAACTGCAGGATGACCGAGGATTTTTTCATTGTCGCTTTCGCACCGCCACAAGGTCTGCCCGAATTGTACCATCCGGACCGCGTTTGCTCCACGCCCAGGCCGCTTGGACAACTTCTTGCAATCATTGGTTATCGGGGATCGGCGGTGCGGCAATGACAAACGGGGCGCTGAATTGTCCGCGTTTTCGCGACCATCTCGAAACACGCCGTCGTGAAGGCCGATGCGGGGCTGATTCGCGGTCAAGACAGCCAATGCACGCTAACAGCCCGTTGAAAAACACTGTTCTGCATGTGTGGCACCGTTTTTCAACCAATGAAAACAGGTGTGGCACCGGCTAATAGCCGGTGAGTGGGCTTTGACCATTTTATGTTGACCCGTGCACCGGCTAATAACCGGAGACAAAACGGGGCATTAGGCCGTGCCACACTTTTTCAACAGGCTGCTAACCAATGATCCCAAGTAGCGACCCGCTTGCCGAGCCGGACATTTCCCCCGATAACCGTGGACCTAATGGATGTGTACCGCTGCAATCCGGCATCCGGCCCGATCAATGCGACCGTCGAGTTGCCGGGGTCGAAGAGCATCACCAACCGGGCGCTGGTGGCCGCCGCGTTCGCGGACGGCAACAGTCTGCTTTCCAACGCGC
>JADFHG010000042.1 GCA_022567365.1 Planctomycetota bacterium
GGCCGTCGGAGGAAAGCCCATCAGGCTGAATACGCAGACGGCCAAGGCGAACGCGGCGAGCGGCGCACGCACCGCCAACCCGGACAGGTCGTCCAGCGTTTCGATCTCTCGATCGGCGGACTTGAACGCGCTGAGCAGCGCGAACACGCCGAGGTTCATCGCGCCGTATACGCCCATGTAGAAGAGCAGCGCCGCCACGCCGTCCTTCATCGGCCCTTCGCCCGCGACCGGTCCGACGAGTAGGGCGATCAGCATGTATCCGCTGTGTGCGATGCTCGAATATGCAAGCATCCGTTTGACGTTGTGTTGCAACAGGGCAAGGACGTTGCCCACCGTCATCGTCGCTGCGGCCATCAGCCAAAGAACCCACATCAGCGAAGGGGGAAGGGCCCACGCGCAGGCCGAAAACACCTTGATGAGTGCGACGAAGCCCGCCAGTTTCGGCACGAACGCGAGCATGCCCGTGATCGGCGACGCCGCCCCTTCGTAGACATCGGCGGCGTATACGTGCAACGGGACGGCCGCGATCTTGAACGCCAGGCCCGCGATGACCAGGAGCATGCCGATCAGAAAATACGCGCCGACGTCGGTGGCGGCGGACGCCCCCGCGAGCACGGCACCGGCGCTTGGCGTGTGCAATCGCGTCGTACCGGCGACCCCGTAAAGAAAGCTCAGTCCGTATGCGAGGATCGCTGCGGCCAGCGCGCCCAGGAAGAAGTATTTCACGGCGGCTTCGGACGCCCGCTGGTCGGTGCGACTGAGGGCGACGAGCACGTAGGTCGGCACGCTGACGAGTTCGATGGCGAAGAACAACACGACCATGTCATTGGCCGACGCCGTCAGCAGGACGCCGAGCAGTGAATACAGGATCATGGCCATATACTCGCCGCGCTCGCCGGCCACCGGCTGGTGCCAGTTGAGGAGGATGATGAGCGTGCCGATGCCCAGGGTGATCACGCGCACATAGTGGGTCAGCGGACCGATGCGCAGGCCGAAGCCCATGACGTCTTGCGAAGCACCCGCGCCCAATAGGGTGACCAGCAGCGCGAGCACGACCGCGGCGCACGTCAGCGGCGACACCCATTGGCGTGCGGACTCGCTGCCGGCAAGGCCTAGAAACAGTGCGCCGAACGATGCGATCAACAGGATTAGTTCGGGCCACATGTGCCCGATGAGCGATTCAGCGGGCATCGGCGTTGGCCTCCGTGCTGTGCAGTGGTTCGTTTGTGTTGGGGAAGACGTTTCTTTGATCGAGCGCGTCGCTGGAACCTTGTCTTGTATATCTTGCGACTGTGATTCTCCTCCGAGCCGCGGGCTTCAGCCCGCGCGATGTCACGGATGGTCGTGACCGTGGTCCGCGATCGCGGGTTCGCGCAGGCTGAATCCTACGGCTCGGATAGTCGTGGAACTTGTGCAACAGGATACTACGTTGAGGCATCGCGCGGGCTGAAGCCCGCGGCTCAGTTGAGATGGGAAAAACCGCGCGGGCTGAAGCCCGCGGCTCGGGGTCGACCGGCCGGGAATCTGCCGACGTGCCTGCCGGTTTCACATTGCTGGGCACCGTGGCCAACATCCCAGCCCGTGCAACGTGGCCCGCAGGTGCGACCGGCGTTGTCACCAATTGGTTCGCACGACCATTACCTTCGAAGGCGTGGACCGGTCGGTCGGTTGCGCACAGAATATTTTGCACGATGGCCGGCTCGATCGTGTTGAGCAGAGGCTTCGGATAGACGCCGAGCCAGATGCACACGAGCGCGATGGGGGCGAGGATTGCGAGTTCGCGGCGGGTTAGATCCTGCGTGAGACCGGTGGAGGTGTCGGGCGTGTTGGGCGGCTCCTTTAGCGGGCCGAACAGCACGCAGCGGCACATCCATAACATGTATACGGCGCCGAGGATGATTCCCATCGCCGCGGGGATGACGTATCCGTATCCCAGCGGGCCGGCCGCGATCCCGTCGGTCGTTCCGGCCGACGTCGCCGTGCCCAGCAGCACGAGAAACTCGGAGACAAACCCGTTCAGCCCCGGCAGTCCGATGCTGCTCAAGGTGAAGAACACGAGGAACGTCGCCATCCACGGCATCTTGCGGGCCAGACCGCCGAACGCGTTGATGTCGCGGGTGTGGTAGCGCTCGTAGATGAAGCCGACGATGAGGAATAACGCTCCGGTCGATAGGCCGTGGTTGACCATGTAGAGCACGGCCCCGCTCACGCCGGCGAGCTTGAGGCTGAACAAGCCCAGCATGCAGAAACCCAAATGGGAGACCGACGAATACGCGACCAGCTTCTTGATGTCGGTCTGGACCCATGCGGCAAGGGCGGCGTACATGATCCCGATGATCGACAACACGGCGACGACCGGGGCCAGCGCGAAGCTCGCCTCGGGCAGGATCGGAATGCTCAATCGGCAGAACCCATACGTGCCCAGCTTGAGCAGCACGCCCGCCAGCATCACACTGGCCGCGGTGGGCGCCTCGGTGTGGGCGAGCGGAAGCCACGTGTGCACCGGGAACAGCGGCACCTTGATGGCGAAGCCCGCGGCGAACGCCAGAAACAGCCACCACTGCGCCGACGATCCGATCGCGCCGCTCTGGCCGAGCCTGACCAGCTCGTCGATCTCGAGCGTCAGCGAACCGGTCGCGGAATAGGCGGTGAACGCCAGATATACGACACCGGCGAACGTGAGCACGCTGCCCGCGAGCGTGTAGATGAAGAACTTGTTGGCCGCCCGCCGCCGTTCGGGGCCGCCCCAGATGCCGATCAGGAAATAGAGCGGGACGAGGGTGAACTCGAACGACACATAGAACAGGAGCAGATCCTTCGCGCAGAAGACGCCGAGCATCCCGACTTCGAGCAGTAGCAGAAGGATGTAATACTCGCGAATGCGCGTTCGTATGCTCGTGAAGCTCGACCAGATCGCCAGCGGGGTCAGGAAGGTCGTGAGCAGGAGCAGCCAAATGCTGATCCCATCGACGCCGACGCGATACCCTATGTTGGCGCCGTTGTCCGACACCCAAGGGACATGAGCGTTCAAGACGTACGCGGACGAACCCGCGCCCCCTCCCGCTCCGAAAAACAAGACCAGCGCCACGAGCGAAAGGGCGAACGTCACGAACCCCGAGACCAGCGCCGCCTTCGCGAGGAGCAAGTCCTCGCCGCGACGCGGCAACAGCAATAGCAACGCGCCCGCGAGCGGAGAGAATATGAGTAATGTGAGGATCCAACTGCTCACGATTGGTTACCTTGCTCTTGATTCGTCATGATGCGTGTTCGTCATCTTCGCTCTAACGGCTTGTTGGAAACTCCGCGTAGCGTCCGCCCCCCGTGGCGGACGTGGCTATCGAAAGCGCTATCGCCGTCCTACGTCCGCCACGGGGGGCGGACGCTACTTTCTCGGCGGTGCATCAGTTATTCCACAGGCCGTCAACGCTCCGCGAAAAAGACCACCAACGCCAAGATGATGATGCCGATTATCATGCTCACGGCGTATCCCTGAATCAGCCCGCCCTGCAGCCCGCGCAAGACGAATGCCAGCCCGCGGGGGATCGCCGTGGCAAGCCACACCAAACCGTCGAGGAAATAGTTATCCAGCCCGACGGACACTCGTCCGGTCATGCGGAGCGGTCGTACGACAGCCGCGTCGTAGGCCTCGTCGATATAGTATTTATTCGAGAACAGGCGGTGCAACCGCGGCACCGCCGAGGCGATCGTCCCCGGGATCCACGGCTGAAGAACGTACATGAAATACGCGGCTGCGATCGCGACGATCGCCAAACCGCCGGAGAGGATCATCAAACCATAGTTTGCCAAGAATCCGGTGTGCGCGGCGGCGGCGACCGCGTGTGCGGCGCCGGGTGCGCTGACGACGGAGTAGTGAACCCCGAACGTGTCGTGAAACACGGGGCCAAGGAAGTTGTGGAAACCCTGGCCGAACATCTCGACGCCCAGGTAGCCGGCGAAGATCGCGCCGATGCTAAGCACGCCGAGCGGGGCCAACATCCACTTTCCCGACTCGTGGGCGTGTACGCCCTCGGGCACGCGCTCCGGACCGAAGAATGCGAGGCACACCATTCGCGCCGTGTAAAACGCCGTCAAGACCGCGGTCGCGAGACCGACCAGTCCGAACAGCCAATGGGCCTCGAACGCATGGTGGATGATCTCATCCTTGCTGAAGAACCCGCTCAGGAAGGGGAACCCCGCGAGCGCGAGCGAACCGATGACGAAGAATCGAAACGTCCACGGCAACAGCTTTCTCAGACCGCCGAAGTAACGGGCGTCGATGATCCCGCCCATGGCGTGCATGACGCTGCCCGCGCAGAGAAAGAGAAGCGCCTTGAAGAACGCGTGGGTGAACAAATGAAACACGGCCGAGTCCGCCGCGTAGACGCCCAGCCCGAGGAACATGTATCCCAGTTGGCTGATCGTCGAATAGGCGAGGATTCGCTTGAGGTCGGTTTGGGTCAGCGCGATCGTCGCCGCGAACAGCGCCGTACACGCGCCGATGACCGCGACGACCGTCATTGCGATGGGCGACGCCGTGAAAATCGCGCCGCATCGTGCGACCATATAGACGCCGGCGGTGACCATTGTGGCCGCATGGATCAGCGCGGAGACCGGCGACGGACCCTCCATCGCGTCGGGCAGCCACACGTGCAGCGGGAGCTGCGCACTCTTGCCGCAGGCCCCGCAAAGCAGCAGGAGCGCGATCGTCGTGATCCTTCCCGTCGCGATCGGTTCGCCCGAGGCGAGCACGCCGCCTTGGACCATGTCGAAAACGGCCTGGTATTCGAGTGTGCCGAACGTGAGGTAGATGAGCAGAATCCCGAGTCCGAATCCGAAGTCGCCGACGCGGTTGACGAGGAACGCCTTCTTCGCGGCGGCGGCGGCCGAGGGTCTGTCGTAGTAGAAACCGATGAGCAGATAGCTGCAGAGACCGACCGCCTCCCAGCCGAGATAGAGCAGCAGGAAGTTGCCGCCGAGCACGAGGGCACACATGGAGAATACGAACAAGCCGAGAAAGGCGAAGAAACGTTCGTATCCGCGGACCGGTTTGTCGTGCTCGCGCATGTAGTCGCGCGAGTAGATTATGACGAGCAGCGACACCCCGGTGACCGTGAGCAGCATGATCGACGTGAGCGGGTCGATGAGGAACTCGACCTTGAACCAACCCGAGCCGGAAGTGAACCAGTCGTAGAGCGGAATCTGCACGGCGTGCGCACCGTCCGCGGCGCCGCGCACGACCCCGAAGACCACCACGGAAAGCGCGAATGCCACCGCCACGCCGGCGATGACGATCCAGTGGGTGTTGCCGCGCAGGACGGGTCGCCCGAGCGCACCCGCGAGTATCGCGCCGATAAGCGGTGCGAGGAGGATCAGGATTCCACAGAGTTTGAGCGTTTCTACCGACATTGTGTTTCGTTACGCGACGGACGCGGGCTAATTCTTGAAATCCGCGATTGATTGATCATCGTACTACGCAATTCGCCTTTCCCATCACCCTCTCATCGCCGACCATGCATCGGCGTCGAGCGTGCCGCGCCGCCTGAACAGCAGTACGATCAACCCCAACGCCAGACCGGCTTCGACGGCTGCGATCACCAGCAGAAACAGTCCGAAGGCCTGCCCCTCGAGCCCGCCGTGCAGTCGTCCCACCGCGACGACGTTGACCAGCACCCCTTGGAACATGATCTCCGTCGATAGGAACATCACGATCAGGTTGCGCCGCGAGAGAAACCCCACGAGGCCCAGCGCGAACAGCGCCGCACCCACGATGACATATTCGGTCACACCGGCCATCAGTAGGGTTTCACCTTTCGTCCGATCTCACCCAGCGGTACGTCCGCCGCACGCGGTCCGTCGCTGGGCACCTTCTTTCGGGAGAGCGCGATGGCCCCGATCATCGCGATCAGCAGCAACACGCCCGCGATCTGCACGACGACCACATAGTTGACCATGATGATCACGCCCATGCGCAAGCTGTTGCTTTCGTCGGCGCCTTCTTGGGCGGAGTCGTCTTGCTGATTCGCAGGCGACTCCGTCTGCGCGGCCAGCGCGGCGGGCGCGGTCAGCGCCGCGTCCACGGTTTCGCCGGCAAGGGGGAGTTCGCCCGCCCGCCCGGCGATCGCGGCCATCAGGACAAACCCCGCAAAAACCGCAATGAACGGTTCGCGGGACTGCCGGTCGTAGATCGGCGATCCGCTTTGTTGGGCGAGCATGATCACGAATGCATACGTGATGAGGATCGCACCGGCATAAATGATCACCAGCGCGACGGCGAGGAACTCCGCGCCTTGAAGGACGAGCAGCGCCGCGACGGCCACCGCGACGAGCACGAAGTATAGCGCGCTGTAGGTCGGTTTCGGATGGGTAATGACGCGACCCGCTCCGAGCAGTGCGATCACCGCGAACAGATAGAAGTAACCGCTACCGTGCGCCGGATCGATCACCCCGAACGCGAGCACCGCGAGCAGCGCGAAGACGGCCAGCGAGGCGAGCACCGCGCCGGAAAGAACGCGCGATCGCCCGGTGCGCGGAAGCATGAAATACACACCCGCGCCGCCGAGCGCGAAAACGAGGTACAACGCGTAGGTCGTCGCCGTGCTCATGAGGCCTCGGGTCCGTCGGTCTTGGGCGCTGCGCTCGGTCTGTTGCCGGTTCCGGCATACCCCGTGATGCGCGGGTTCTTGCGCGGCTTGTCTTGGACGGTGCGATCGTAGATTGCCAGGAGTTCTTCCTTGTCCAGAATCATCTGCTCGCGCGTTCGACCGACGAGGTCGTACTCGTGCGTCAGCTCGATCGCATCGACGGGGCATGCCTCCTCGCACATGCCGCAAAAGATGCAACGGAGTTCGTCGAGGTCGAACTTGATCGGGTATTTTTCGCGATCGTCCCACGGCGAGTCGCCCGCTTCGATGTGAATGCAGTCGGCCGGGCATGCCGTCGAGCACATGAAGCACGCCACGCACGCGACCCTGCCGTTCTCGTCGCGGTTGAGGCGATGCACGCCGCGATACACTTCCTTGCGGACTTCTAGTTTTTCTTCGGGGTACTGTATGGTGACGGTCGATTTCGTCAGGCTCTTCGCGAGGTGTCCGATCGTAATCTTGAGTCCGCCGAGGATCTGCGGGATGTACAGGCGTTCAGCGGCGGAAAGCACCGGTTCTTCGATGTTCAGGATGTCTTCGTCTTTGATCATCAGACGGCCTCCGCCGGCATGGCACCGGTCTGCGTCGGTTCATTCCTGATTTCCGGCATGTTCAACTGCCTTCCGGTGATGGGGGCGGTCGATCGCGCGGCAATCCATAGGGTCGCGCCTAGGATGAGCAGGTTGCCGGCGGGTGCGAGCGCCGAGCGGTGGAGGCGGAAATAGAGCAAGAGGACGGCCAGCACGAACATCGCCAGCATCATCGGGATCAAACGCAACCACGCCAACCGCATCAGTTGATCGAATCGAAACCGCGGAATCGTCCAGCGGATCCACATCATCACGAAGAGCATGGCGACAATCTTGCCGCCGATGACCGCCATCTTGCACATGACGGCGAAGAAACCGGTTGCCTCGGGCTGCGTCCAAGGAAGGTAGGGGAAGTGCCACCCGCCGAGGAAGAGGACGGCGATGAAGGCGCTGCCGGTGATCATATGCGCGTACTCGGCGAGAAAAAACATGCCGAACTTGAGCGCGCTATATTCGACGTGATAACCGCCGACGAGTTCCTGCTCGGCTTCGGCGAGGTCGAACGGCATCCGATTCGCTTCGGCGAGGGCGGTGATGAACAGAACGACGAATGCGAGCGGATGAAGGAATACGTTCCACTGCGGGATGAACCCGATCCAGTATTCGCCGCCGGCTTGAAGACTCGTAATCGTTTCGAGGCGAAGCGTCCCCATGGTGAGTACGACGACGAGGATGCAAAGGCCCATCGGAATCTCATAGCTGATCATCTGGGCCGTCGCGCGGATCGCCCCGAAAAACGCGAACTTGTTGTTGCTCGCCCAGCCGCCGACGACCACGCCGTAGACCGCCATCGACGCGACGCCGATGATGTAGAGCAATCCGATGTCGGGTCTTGCGACCTGCACCTCGAGCAGCTTGTCCCCGATTTGCCACTGCCCGCCCCAGGGAATAGCCGCGAACCCTACCAGCGAGACGATGAAAATGATCGCCGGCGCCGCCAGGAACAACGGCTTGTCCACGTGCCCCGGTATGAAGTCCTCTTTCAGGAAGAACTTGGCGCCATCGGCGACCGGCTGAAGCAGTCCGAGCGGTCCCACGCGGTTGGGACCCTTTCGATCTTGAATCCACGCCGATATCTTCCGCTCGAAATAGATGCAATACGCGACCGAGGGCAGAATGACGCCCAACATGATAAACGCCGCCAAGGCGATGCTGAAACCAAACTGACTCGTCAGGAAATCCCACATGGTTCGTTTGCGTCAATCTCGTGAGCGCCCCGCGACCACCAAACGATCACTGCGCGTATCCAGCAAGCGCCGGCGCGTCGTGCGGATCGGCGATTGCCGGCAACTCCTCAACCATCATCTCGCGTACGCGACCGCCGGAGTATAGCCCCGAATAGCCCGCGATTTCGAACAAATACTGCCCGTCGCGCCGTGCGCCTTCGGGCGGGCGGATCGCGCGGTCGAAGGTCTGCACCAGACCGTCTGCGTTGACGAAACTACCGTCGCGCTCGACCCATGCGCACGCCGGGAGCACGACCTCGGCGGCGATCGTCAGATCGCTGGCGAACATGTCCTGCACCACGAGCAGATCCAGCTTCGACGCGCACTTGGCCAGCGGCTTGTCCACCCACTCTCGCGGGTAACCGCCCACGATCCACGCGGCCAAGATCGCACCGTTCGCCGCGGCCTCGCAAAACCCCTCGAACGATTCGGTAGTCCCGCCGGCTGATTCGAGGACCATCTCGATCCCTCGCCGGTTCGGACACTTTTCCTTCAGGATCGTGAACTTGACGGCATCCCCTTCCGCGCCGGCGGGGAAGACCTCGTCCTCGCCCACCAATGGTACCGGTCCCATCGCGAGCGTCGAATCAGGAGCGACCTCGCGCAAGAAACGGGCGAGCAACCACGCCTCCTCGCACGCCATGAACGGCGAGAACACGGCCGCCACCGTTTCGCCGCCATGGCGGCGTACGTGTTCCTCGAAGCGAAATCGCACGATGTCCGCGACGTCCTCCCACTCGGGCGTTTCTTTTCCCGAGCCGCGGCGCAGCGAAGGACTGGTGATGCGTTTCTTGTCATGCACGTACTTGAACCCGAATCGCCCTTCATCGCAGATCCACCAGTCATTGACCCGCGGGTTGTGGCGCGGCTTGAGTCGATAGACCACGTCGTCACAACTGTCCACGCGAATCGAGCATCCGCGTGCGCAGCCGGGGCAGATCGATGAGGCGGGTTTCAATTCCCACACGCGCTTCTTGAACAGGAAGTCCTTGTCGAGAAGCGCCCCGACGGGACAGATGTCCACAACGTTTCCCTGAAGCGGATTGTCGAGTGGGAATCCCGGGAATACGTCGATCTCCTCGCGGGCGCCGCGCTGCACCACGCAGAGTTCACGCGTGCCGGACACCTCCTGCGCGAAACGCACACACCGCGTGCACATGACGCAGCGATCCGAGTAGAGCAGTGTTTTGGGGCCGACGTCCTTTTTCGGGTTGACGTGCTTCTGTTCGACCATGCGTGAGACCGGTTCACCGTGGCGGAAGCTATAGTCCTGCAAATAGCATTCGCCGGCCTGATCGCAGACCGGGCAGTCCAACGGGTGGTTCAGCAGGAAGAACTCCATGCATTGTTTTTGATTGTCGCGCACCGCATCGGACGCAAAGCGGACCTCCATGCCGTCGCGGATCGGCGTCTGGCACGAAGGCATCAACTTGGGCGCCCAACCCATTTCCCGAGTCTTCGGGTGCGGCATCTTCATTTCCATCAGGCAGAGTCGGCACGACGCCACCACCGAGAGACCGGGGTGATAGCAATAGTGCGGCACGTCCCAGCCCGCTTCGACCGCGGCCTGTAGGACGGGAATGCCCTCGCGGCATTCGATCTCCTGATTGTCGATGATGATTTTCGCCATGTGTCTCGTTCGGTCTACGTGGTCCGCCGCTTTGTACCCGCTGCATAGCCCATCAAGTTCATGGTCATCGGTCGGAGCTCCCGGTTGAACGGATCGAGCACCAGCTCGAGCGCTGCAAGCGTCGTAACGCCCAGCAAGTTCCGGTCCTTTTTCTCGCCGAAGATGACCGGGGCCGCACCGCCGGTACCCTTGTACTCGAAGAAGGCGTCGCCGATCTCCCGCGTGACCTTACTTCCGTCCGCGAGGAAGAAATCGCGCTTGCGGTGCGGGCGGATCCCAAGCGCGCGCAACGTCGTCGAACTGACGAGCGAGTACACCGCACCGGAATCAACGAGGAACTCGACGACGCGCGCGCGTTTCCCCTCGTGAGACTTCTTCACCTTGACTTTGACGGCCGCAACGCTCATCGAAGTCCTCAATTCAACACGTTCAATGCGGCTTGCGACCGTCCAGGCGCCTGATTCCGGATCGCCTCTTCGAGCTCCGATCGGAACTTCTTGACGATCGTCTCGATCGGATACGTCGCTCCGTCGGCCAGACCGCAAATGCTCAGCCCGGGCATCATGCCCATATTCCGGGCCGTTTCAAGCAACAGATCGAGATCCTCCATTCGCCCGGCGCCGTTGGCGATGCGCTGCGCGATCTTGTCCATCCAGCTCGTGCCCTCGCGGCACTGCGTACACTGACCGCAGGATTCGGTCGAGTAAAACCGCGTCATGTTGCGAAGCACGAGGCGAATATCCGTTTCGGTGTCGATCACGACCGCCGCCGCCGTGCCGAGCCCGAGCAAGCCGTACTTGCGCGGATCTTCAAAGTCCATCTTCATGTCAAGCTCGTCGGCGGTAAGGATGCCCATCGAGATACCGCCGGGCAGGACGCCCTTGATCTTTTTGCCGTCCAACATGCCGCCGCCCATGTCGTCGCGTTCGATGAGATCGCGCACCGTGATCTCCATCGAGTCCTCATAGCAGCCGGGCCGCTTCACGGGACCGCTCACGCAGAACAGCTTCGGACCGGCGCTGTGCGGCGGGCCTATTCCCGTGAACCAATCCGCGCCACGCTCGATAATGTGCGGCAGGCAGGATAGCGTTTCCACGTTGTTGACCACGGTCGGGCGGTGGAACAGCCCGGCGACGGCCGGGAAAGGCGGTTTGATTCTGGGCCAACCCCGCTTGCCCTCGAGCGACTCGATCAGCCCGGTCTCCTCGCCGCAGACGTACGCCCCGGCGCCGCGGTGAATGTAGCACTCGAGCGAGTAGTCGCTCTTGAAGATCTTCTTTCCGAGATAGCCGGCGGCGTAGGCTTCGTCGATCGCCTTTTGAAGAATGTGAAACTGCTCGTGGAACTCGACGCGCAGGTAGATGTAGGCGATTTGCGACTGCGTCGCGTATGCCGCGATGATGGTACCCTCGATGAGCTGATGGGGATCCTCCTCCATGAGCACTCGATTGCAAAAGGTCGGCGGCTCGGACTCGTCGGCGTTCACGCAAAGGAGCGTGACTTCGCGCTCCTTCGGAAGGAAACTCCATTTGACCCCAGCCGGAAAGCCGGCACCCCCGCGCCCGCGCAGGTTGGCCGCTTTGACCTCCTCGACGACTTCGTCCGGGGTCATCTCGAGGGTCTTGCGCGCGGCCCGGTAACCGCCGCGAGCCTCATACACCTTCAACGTCCGCGCACCCTCGACGCCTCGGTTCCTCAGTAGTATGGGTTCAAACTTTGCCATCGCGCTGCTATACCCTCGTACGCTTCGACAAGATACTTGTCGGACGGGCTGCTAGTGCATCGTCAACCTTGAACCTGCGGGTTTCACGGCAAGCTCTTTCCGAACCGCGACCGTGAGGGAGCGGCGTTTGCACGGTCGCCCCGCTCGCGCTCGATCCGGTCAACCCACAAGACGACGTGTGACCATGCACTAGCCGTCCGCCATCGTTC
>JADFHG010000043.1 GCA_022567365.1 Planctomycetota bacterium
ACCCCGTTTGTCCCGTGGCGCGCGAGTCCGTGCGATACCGTTCTTCAATACGTCCGTTTACGAATTGTCGACGTAAACACCCCAGATGAAACCGATTGTACTTGAGAGCTAAGACGGGTCATTATAATAGGCGGCGGGTAGCCCCGCAACGGAAAGCCAGCCGTTTTTCGGACGTGAAGGACATCGTTATTGTCACGAGGCGAGCGTCAGGCCCGAGATCAATTGTCACTTCTATGGCTTGCCTGCAAGATGATCTCGAATCGATCACTTGCAGAACACAATACGTCGCCGGACACGGCGTGCGAACGCTCCAGATGTGGCCGTCGAATACGCGCCAGTAGCGGATTCCCGCGGATGGGCCGGTCGTATGCCCTTCCCCCGGAGCTGCACGACGGCCGGTGTCGCCCGCTCGCCCGATTCGATCGAATCCGCCGCTGAGGATGATTCAGAGTCCGAGAACTCGGAGGCTCATCGTTTTGAGATCGGTGTCTCGATGAACTCGACGGCCGTCCAGACCGGCGTCGGGGGAAGAGCATATTAGCGCGGTTCGGTGCCGTGATTTCGAGACCGCAACGCCGTGGGATCCCCTGACCAGGGTCGCGTCGAGAGGCGTTCGTTTCGTCTCGGCGTCGAGAAAGAGTTCGACCGGGTCATATCCGGGCTTGTTGTGAATGTCGACGGTGTGCGCGAACGGCGGGGCGAGATCATCATCGATCCACCAGTAGTACGCGCACCATCGGTCGTCATCGGTGACGATAACGACGTCCCCCGACCTGGGATGGTCCATGCCGATCTCGCGCCGACGGGCGCCGGCGAACACGCCGGCGATGCCCGGAATGGTGGATAGCACGGCGACAACGTCTTCAACGCGCTGCGGTTGATCAACGTAGACGTGCGCGAACTGATGATCGACCATGGCGAACGCGGCGCTGCCGGCGAGGTCGATGTATTCACCGCCGTCGCGCTCGGTCACGGCGAGCAGCCCCGCGCGGCGAAGCGCACGGTTCGGGAAGACCGCACCCTTCACGTCCGTCAGCGCGTATTCACCGGCCACGAGAAACACGGCGTCGCCGCCGGTAGGCGTCCGGGCGACTTGCCCGGCGAAGTCCGCGAGTGCGGCGTCCAGTTCACCAAGCGCTGCGCGCGCTTGGCTGCTGTTGGGTCCGAACTTCTGCGCGGCGTAGTCGAGGTGGGGTATGTAAATCCAGTGGTAGTTCGGCGCCTCGCGCTCGATCAGCCGGGCGGCTGCGTTCAGGATCCACCGTGTCGACTCGATGTTCGAGAATGGTCCCCAATAGTGCTGAAGGGGAAAGTGTCCCATCCCATCGAGCAGCCACTGATACATCCCATCGGGTTTGGAGTAGCACCAGAGTTTCGTTGTCCCGTCGGCTTCGTGTATGGGCGAGGGCGTAATGATGAAGTCCGCCGTCGCGCCCTTGATGTTTTGCGCATGCCAGACGGCCGACACGGAATCGGGACGGCGATGTCTCACCGCGTCCCAAACCGACTCCCCGGAGACCACGTCGTTATGAGCGACCCAGAACGCCACATCGGGTCCGCCGGGACCGCGGTTGTAGAAGCCGTTGGCGATCACGCCGTGCGCTTCGGGCGGCGTACCGGTGAGCATGGAGGCTTGTACGCAAGAGGTGACACAGGGGAACGTCGGTTCGAGGACCGCAAGCGCACCGCGGTTCGCCCACTCAAACAGAGTCGGCGTGTCCGACGCGGTGACGTCGCCGGGTCGCAAGCCGGGTATCGACAGGAAGATCAAGTGTTCGGTCGCCATTTCATGTCCCCTGTGACAATGAACCGGAGGCTCACAATCGCCTCACCGCGCGATGCGGCCGACGAGAATCGTCGCTATCGGACTTTGACCGTCGGGTGTCGTCCGGACCGAGCGCGTTTCGAGCGGACGCGACATCGTCATCGATCCGTGCGTCCGTTGCAACATCCGTCGTCTTGGGCCTACCGTTACCGCGTGACCGCCGGAACATTCGACGGACGGTCCGTATTTCGGCGAGCGAGACCGGCCACCGGACCTGGAGCGCCCTCCATGTCGAAGTGGCCGATTCAGCCGGGGGGGGGTAACGCCCGTGTCGCGCCGAATCCATACGCCGGACGCGCGGCCGACGGTCCACTGAGTGGGTGCGTCGTCACGATTCCCGGTAAACGAAAACTCGAATAATCCAACGGTGGTTTTTTTCTTTGCGGAGCTTCAGGTCGACGCTCACTCGCTCCGATACACAACGTGTCCGGATGTATTCGGACACTCAGCGTTTCTAACGCGGAACGGTCGCAATGGTGGCGCCGAACAATACGAATCGGTGTACCCGAGGACCGTCCGGCGACAGCCGAGAGGGCGAAGTCCTTCTGCTCCGGAACATAGGGAAGACGCCGGATTTGGCGTGGATCGGCAGGCGGCGAACATCTGCGAGTGCGACGTGATCCCGGCGACGTGCCACGTTTTTGGTATCGTCATCGCGCTCGACAAGAATCAAGAACCAAACAGCCTGACGCGGGCGTTCCGCGCCGGTAATGTTGGCGAACATTCGCATTGGAGATCAATCGATGAACCCCACGACACAGTGCATCCCGACGAACGATCAGTGCCAGACCATGGGCACGACCGTACCCTTTGACGGCATTCAGGAACCCGGTTGCTACGTTTGCAACTGGAACGGACACCTGCTCCGCGTCCCCGAGGACGGTGTCAAGCCCGGTCGATCGCCGCTGTTGACGCTCTGCGGCCCCCAGCCGCTCTTCGTCACCAAGATCAGCAACAACCCATATATTCCAATGACGAAGGCCCGCTTGATCGCGTCCAATCTGGATATGTGCGTTAATTTCTAAGAATTGCGTTGGATGGCGGACCCGCCGAAGCGGGCACCGCTCCAATAAGCCTGGGATTCTCGGCGTGGATGTTCCGCGCTCGATTCTTTACCCCTGTTTTCCCATTTAGGAGAAGACGACGATGACGACTGCCAAGCAGTGCAACACGACGAACGACCCCAACCACACCGTTGGAACCACGATCCCCTTCGAGGGCATTCAGGAGCCCGGTTGCTACATATGCAACTGGAACGGGCACCTGCTCCGCGTCCCCGAGGACGGTGTCGCGGCCGGTAGGTCGCCGGTCCTGACCTTCTGTGGTCCGGAGCCGCTCTTCGTCACGAAGATCGCCGACAATCCGTTTATCCCGCTGACCAAGGCCCGCATGGTCGGTTCGAACCTCGATATCGCCGTCAACTTCTAGACACCACCGAATAGACGACGACCAGAAGTTCGGGCGGCGGAGCACCACAATCGTGTGCTCCGCCGCCTTCTTGTAACGACCTGGCGGACTGTGTGTGTGGCACCTGTTTTCGACCGGTGAAAACAGGTGTGGTACCGACTAATAGCCGGTGATAGGACGGGCTATTAGCCCGTCCCACACTTTTTCAACAGGCGGCCACCGCGTTGTCGGTCGCCTCGGGTGTGGCAGTAGTGTTCAGCGTTTCGTTTCCGCACCTGTGGTGAGTCCTCGCGATGGACGGTGGGCCTGGTTCTTGCTGGACCGACGCGGACCAGTTGCCGATAACGCGCCTGGTCGAAGAACACGAACGAGATCGTACGACTGGCGGTTCGGGTACTTGTGATCGCCGAAGGACGTCCGATCCGGGCAGAGGAGTCGAATCACGATGAACATCGCAGCGTTGGCCTCGCACGCGGATTTTCGTATCAACCCGCTACACTCGAACGGAGCGCGAATCCTCGCCCCGGATCGCATGGCTGTCGCCACCGCGCCGGTAGGGGATGACGCGGAACCGACCGCACCATCCACACCGGAACCCACGCCGGTCGCGCCGATCGACCCTATGGCTCCCGAGCCGAGCGATCCCATTGCGCCCGAACCGAACAAGACGAAGGGGGCGGGCGTGCTTCGCCTGCTGGAAGCCGGACACTTCAAAGGCGTGGCCGACGTCCGACTGCGAATCAACTTCCACGACGACCTCGCAGCCGCCGGAATTACGGATCTCCCCGAAATCACGCCGCCCCAGGGCAACGGTGTCGCGTTTGCGAAGTTCATGGAGACGTACAACTCGTTGATTGGCGGCGGTGACGTCGAGACTCCGACGGACGGTGTGACGATCGAACCCGCCGACGATCCGACCATAGAGCCGGGCGTTGCTCCGACGGTCGGCCCCGGTGAAGACGTGCCCGCCGCGCCGGTGGACGAACCGATCGACGACCCGACGGTTGCACCGGCTGCAGCAGTGCCGGTCGTCGATGCGCCGCGAACACAGTTGATGACGGCGCAGCGGAACGAGGTCGAGGGTGGCGACAACGGTTCGGTAAGAGCTGCAATCGGTCGATCGATTCTTCAGGCAACCGCCGGCGAGAAAGCCGGCTTGCCGGTCATCGGGCAGGCCGGTATTGCCGCATCGATTGCGTCGCTCGACGTCATCGCCTGACCTTCAAAGCTCATCGACGCCCGCCGACGTTCTCGACCGCCGAAGCCGCGATGTCGACCCATTCGGCCCGGCAAGCCGCCGGCCGGCTCGTGGCGAGAAGGCTGGTCGGTGGCCGGCCTGTTGCCGTCCCACATCATCCGGGAACGATTTCTTCAACAGGCTGCCAAGCCCGTGATGTTGGATGGCCCACGTGTGACACCGGCCGACCTTCCGACCGCCGCCCCCCGCAGTTTCGGCAACCGACCCCACGTACGCGTTTCGCTCCTTGGTTGTATCCCGATCGCTTGTCAGATCGGAGATCGGCGCCTATCGTGTACCCTGGCAGCGCTGTTGAAGAAGTTTGTGGGACCGACGTTCCAGTTGGTCAAACGCCGCAGGCGGACCGAGAATGACCGACTGCGGGCCAGCGCGCTTGCGGGTGTCGGTGCCACACCCGTGGTTTGGACTTCTTCAGCTAGTGCAGCGTCACACGTGGATTTACGGGTTGGTGTTGAGCGATAGGCATAGCAAAGTCCGCTCCCTCACGGTCGCGGTTCGGATTTGGGTTGCCGGCCAACCCGCAAGTTTATGCGTGACGGAGCACTAGGCTGCTACGGAGACCGCGCGGCGACACCATGGCCAATGGGAACCACATCAGGCGGATCGGTTTGCTTACCGGCGGCGGCGACTGTCCGGGGCTCAACGCGGTGATCCGCGCGGTCACCAAGTCGGCCGTGGCCCGTCACGACATCGAGGTCTTCGGCATCCGTGACGGATTTCTCGGGCTGATCGAGGACAGGATACACCCGCTCGGGTTCGAGGACGTTTCCAACATTCTCGATCGCGGCGGGACGATCCTAGGAACGAGCAACAAGGCCGACCCCAGCCGGTTCGCGGTCGGGCGCGACGCACACGGCGATCCGATATTCGAGGATGTCACGAGCCGCGTCGTGGACCACGTCGCGACGCACCGTCTGGACGCGATCGTGTGCATCGGCGGAGACGGGACGATGTCCGGGGCCGCACGGTTGGCCGACCACGGTGTGCCAATCGTCGGCATTCCGAAGACGATCGACAACGACCTGATGCACACGGACGTCACGTTTGGATTCGACACGGCCGTGTCGACGGCCACCGACGCGCTCGACCGGATTCGCACGACGGCCGCCAGCCACCACCGGGTGATGCTGGTGGAGATGATGGGGCGAAACGCCGGCTGGCTGACGCTTCATTCGGGGGCGGCCGCCGGAGCCGACGTCATCCTCATACCCGAGATACCGTACTCCTTGGACGTCGTCTGCGACGCCTGCGTTCGGCGTAGCAAAAAAGGTCGAGCGTTTACGATTGTCGCGGTCGCGGAAGGGAGCGCGCCGGTGGGAGGGAGCGTCGTGGTCGATCACGTCGTGCATGAATCTCCCGACCCGATTCGGTTGGGCGGGGTCAGCGAAGTGCTGTGCGCGCAGATTGCGGAGCAAACGAAGCTCGAGTCTCGCGCGACGATCCTGGGGCACGTACAGCGGGGCGGGAGACCGACCGCGCGAGACCGCGTGCTCGGGACGATGTTCGGTCAGCACGCCGTGGCGCAGCTCGTCTCCGGCGAACTGAACCGCATGGTCGCGATGCGGGACGGAAGTTTGACCACCGTGCCGTTGGCGGAAGTGGCCGACAAGCAGCGGTTGGTGCCGCCCGACGACCCGTTGCTCGACGCCTGCCGAGCCATCGGAACGTGCTTCGGGGAGCGCACATAGTGATTGCCGGGCCGACCGCGGGTTGGGCGGAGTTTGTATCTTTCAGTATCGCAATAGATTGCGCCGAGCGACCGGCAAGCCGGCTGGCCGGTGGTTCACACCCGAGGGCGGGTGTGCTGCATCCAGAGGCTGTAGCCGGGGCACTGTAGCGTGTAGCCCAGCCGCCCTCGGCTGGGGGACGTCCTTCACGCCATCATCCAAGTCCTGCCCCCAACCCACTGTGATCGTGCGATTCCAATCGAAAGGCCTCAGCCTCCGGGTGCCGTGTCCGGCAATCACGGCGAATCGAGATGGCGCAGGTTTTTGGAGCAGTGGAGGGCGTTCTTGGGCCGATATTTTGTTGTCATCGCGGGTGTCCGCGGTGAGGTTTCGTGCGCGGATGCATAAGTACTTTAACCACAGGAACTTACGTGCCGGCGGCGTTGATTTCGAGTGTGTTTGGTCCTAGTATTCCGTGGACTGACGCAGGTGGTTGCTTGGCCGGGCAACCGGCCAACAAGTTGGCTATGCCGGCGTTCAATCGTTTCCGGGGTTCGCTATTCCGACCGCTGGGGCGAATTGTCATCTTGCTGCACGAAAGCGCCCGACTGTAAGGCCCGACGTTATACTTAGTGGGGTGCAACTGGCACCGGCACCACCGGCTCGCTGGGCCGGCATGCAGGACAGACAGCCCGCGAAGGAGCAATGGCCATGGCTAATTCGGAAGATCTCTTAGCGCTCGTTAGCGAACGGGTGAACCCCGAGCGTTTTCGCGAGCAGCATTGGGAGGGGAGTTTCAAAGAGTACCTCGATCTGGTGACGGCGACTCCGCGGATCGCGCGAAACGCATTTCAACGCATTTATGACATGATCATGCACTTCGGCACCGAGCGGTACACCCACCTGAGAGAGGAAATGGTCCGGTATAAGTTTTTCGCGGATCCGATCGGCAACGGAAGCGACGCCATATTCGGTCTCGACAAGGCGTCGATGAACCTCGTGGATTTTTTCAAGTCGGCGGCGCAAGGATACGGTACGGAGCGCCGGATTCTGCTGCTGCACGGACCGGTCGGTTCGTCGAAGAGCACAATCGCCCGGCTGTTGAAGAAGGGCATCGAGTATTACTCGCGGTTGGACGAGGGCGCCCTGTATACTTTTACGTGGCACGTTGACGACGACGACGGACGCCCATGCGTGCATGCGTGTCCGATGCACGAAGAGCCGCTCAAGTTGATACCGCTCGACGCGAGGCAGGCCGTCTTGGATAGGCTGAATCGCGACCTCCCGGAAAACGCCCAAGTTCGGGTGGAAGGCACGCTCGATCCATTCTGCCGCAAGACGTACGGCGACTTGCTTGTGCACTACCACGGCGAGTGGAGCAAGGTGATCGAGCATGTGCGCGTGCATAGGCTCATCCTGAGCGAGAAGGACAGGATCGGGATCGGCACGTTTCAGCCGAAGGACGAGAAGAACCAGGACTCGACCGAGCTGACGGGCGACATCAACTACCGCAAGATCGCGGAGTATGGCACGGACAGCGATCCGCGGGCGTTCAATTTCGACGGCGAGTTCAACATCGCCAACCGGGGCCTGATCGAGTTCATCGAGGTGCTCAAGTTGGACGTCGCGTTTCTCTATGACCTGCTCGGCGCCTCGCAGGAACACGTGATCAAACCGAAGAAATTCGCCCAGACCGACATCGACGAAGTCATCATCGGTCACACGAACGAGCCCGAATACAAAAAGCTACAGTCGAACGAGTTGATGGAGGCGTTCCGCGATCGGACCGTCAAGATCGACATCCCCTACAACATCCGCGTGGACGACGAGATCGCGATCTACAACAAGGATTTCAACAACGAGCGTATTCGCGGTATTCACATCGCACCACATACGATCGAGGTCGCGGCGATGTGGGCCGTGCTTACGCGGTATGAGGAACCGAAAAAGGCGGGGCTTACACTGATGCAGAAGCTCAAGCTCTACAACGGCAAGAGCATCCCCAACTTTACGGAGGACTCGGTTCGTGAGCTTCGCGAGGAGGCGCCTCGCGAAGGCATGCAGGGAATCAGCCCGCGCTACATTCAGGACAAACTCTCCAACGCCCTCGTCAGCGACCAGGCGATCCAGGAGAAGTGTATCAACCCGTTCATGGTCATGAACGAACTCGAGGGCGGTCTCGCACACCACAGCCTCATCAACGACGAAGAGGTCAAGAACCGCTATCGCGAGCTTCTGTCGCTCGTGCGCGAGGAATACGAAGATATCCTCAAATCGGAGGTCCAGCGGGCCATCAGCGCCGACGAAGAGGCGATCGGACGATTGTGCTCGAACTACATCGAGAACGTCCGGGCCTACACGCAGCATGAAAAGGTCCGAAACAAATACACCGGCAAGGACGAGGAACCCGACGAGAGGCTGATGCGTTCGATCGAGGACAAGATCGATATTCCGGAAACCCGGAAAGACGACTTCAGGCAGGAGATCATGAACTACATCGGCGCGCTGTCGCTCGACGGCAAAAAGTTTGAATACTCCACGAACGCCCGGTTGCACAAGGCGCTCGAGTTGAAGTTGTTCGAGGATCAGCGCGACACCATCAAGCTGAAGAACGTCGTGTCGGGCGTGGTGGACGAAGAGACCCAGGCCAAGATCGACGTGGTCAAGCAACGGCTGATCAAATACTTCGGCTACAACGAGACCAGCGCCACCGACGTGCTCAATTACGTGGCCAGTATCTTCGCCCGCGGGGACACAAAAGAGGAATCCTAGGTCGAGCGCCGTACCACAATAGCCGTCACGCGCGGCGCCGGGTGTTGACCGGTGGTCGCGCGGGTCGCAAACCGGTGCCGAAGATGTTTTCGACGGACTTCCGCAGGCGGATCGTCGATGCAAGGTCCATGTAGCCATGGTTCTAAGAATCAATAAGGACCACCAGCGCTTTCGCAAGATCGTCAAGGGCAAGATCCGCGACGATCTGCGCAAGTTCCTGACGCGCAGCGAATTGCTCGGTCGCGAAGGGAAGAAGTACATCAGTATCCCGGTGAAGGGGATCGACCTGCCGCGGTTTCAATACGGCGACAACAGCGACGCCGGCGTCGGCGCGGGTGAAGGCAAACCGGGCGATCAAGCGCAGGTCGACGGCGAGGGCATCGGACCCGGCGGCGATCAGGAGGGTCGCCACATCCTCGAGGTGGAGGTCTCGCTGGAAGAACTCGCCGACATCCTCGGGGAGGAGCTCCAGCTTCCGCGGATCAAGCCCAAGGGCAAGCACAGGATTACGTCCGAGCGCGATAGGTATAGCGGGATCAGGCAAACCGGTCCCGAATCGCTGCGTCACTTCAGGCGCACGTTTCGCCGCGCGCTCCGACGGCAGATCATGTCGGGTCTCTACGATCCCGACAACCCTCGGATCATCTTCGAGCGCTGCGACAAGGTCTACCGCAGTTGGAAGACCGTGCTCAGCCCTCAATCCAACGCGGTCATCATATACATGATGGACGTTTCGGGTTCCATGGGCGCGGAGCAGAAGGAGCTCGTACGACTGGAGGCGTTCTGGATCGACGCCTGGCTCCGCCGCAACTACCAGGGAATCGAAAGCCGCTACATCGTTCACGACGTCCGCGCGTCCGAGGTGGACCGAGAGACGTTTTTCCATATTCGTGAGGACGGCGGCACGCGGATCAGCAGCGCGTTTCGCCTCGCACGTCAACTGATCGAGGCCCACTATCCTCCGGAGGAATGGAACGTCTATTTATTCCACTTCTCCGACGGCGACAACAGCAGCGAGTCCGACAGTCGCGAGTGCTGCAATCTCCTTCGTGAGCACCTCCTTCCGGCGGTGAACATGTTCGGATATTGCCAGGTCGCCAGCGCGTACGGCAGCGGAAACTTCATCAACGTGCTGCACGAGCACTTGAGCGACGAGCCTCTGGTGGTGACGAGTCGGGTCAACACCAAGGACGACATCTACGACAGCATCAAGGCGTTTTTCCTGGCGGGTCGATGAAGCGAATGGTCACCAATTTGCCGAGGGACATCGCCGAGCTGGCGGAGACCATCGCGGACCGCGCGCGCGAAGAGGCGCTGGATTTCTACCCGACGATCTTCGAAATGGTGACGTCGTCGCAAATGTCCGAGATCGCCGCCTACGGAGGATTTCCCCAGCGCTATCCCCACTGGCGCTTCGGCATGGAATATGAGCGCCTCGAGAAGCAGCACCGTTACGGACTCGGTCGAATCTATGAGATGGTCATCAACAATGATCCATGTTATGCCTATCTGGTGAACGACAACATGCGCGTCGATCACAAGACCGTCATCGCCCACGTCTATGGGCATTGCGATTTCTTCAAGAACAACCCGTGGTTCGCCTGTACCAATCGCAAGATGATGGATGAGATGGCGAACCATGCCACGCGTGTTCGCCGCTACATCGAAAGATACGGTATCGCCCGTGTCGAGCGCTTGATCGATACGTTGCTCACCCTCGAGAACCTGATCGACCCCCACTCCGTCTTCATGCGCCGCGAGCCCCCGCGGAAACGACGAGAGACCACCGATCCGGAACCCCCTACGGCCGACCGGTTTCCGGCGAAGACGTATATGGATCGATACATAAACCCTCCGGAGCGACTGGCGTCGGAAGTGGCGGACGCCAAGGAACAGGCCGAGCGCGCGAAAGATCGCTTCCCCGCGCAACCGACGCGCGACGTGCTGTTGTTCCTGTTGCACCACGCACCGCTCGAGGATTGGGAGGCGGACGTCCTCTCCATGATCCGAGAAGAGGCATACTACTACGCGCCGCAGGGCCAGACGAAGATCATGAACGAGGGATGGGCCAGTTATTGGCACTCGACGATCATGACCAAGTACATGCTTCGTGACGACGAGTTGGTGGACTATTGCGAACACCACTCGGGAACCCTGGCCACGACTCCGGGACGATTGAACCCGTATAAGCTGGGTATCGAGTTGTTCCGCGACATCGAGCGCCGGTGGAATACGGGGCGCTACGGCCCGCAGTACGATGATTGCGATAATATGGCGGAACGTCGCGAGTGGGGAAAGGGCAAGGGGCCGACCGGGCGGGTGGTCGGCAAGGGGTCCGAGGGCCGAAAGAAGATATTCGAGGTTCGTGCGCTGTACAACGACGTCACGTTTCTGGACGCGTTTCTGACCCCCGAGTTCGTGGACGACCAGAAACTCTACCACTATCGTTACGACCCTCAGTCGGGTCGGATGATCGTTGTGGACCGCGACTTCGACAAGATCAAACGACAACTGTTGTTCATGCTGACGAACCATGCGCAGCCGTATATTTTCGTCGTCGATGGGAACTACCGCAACCGCGGCGAACTCTACCTCACGCATCGCCACAACGGACCCGACATCGACATCAAGAAGGCGATCGATGGCGCCTCCTTAATGCAGGACAGTGAGGTCGTCCGGCTACTGCGAAAGATCCAGAGACGGCTGGCCCCAGACGTCTTTTCTTGGATGGTCTGGCCTGGCGATGGAGCTTTCGAGCCTCTGCCAGCGGGCTCAACCGTTATTGACCTCATTGCCGGGACCGTTAAAGCCCCGCATCAGGGCTACAACTTCACGATGCCTTTCAAGGCCGAACAGATCCAGTCCGGCGTGCTGATCGTCGACCAAACGGTGGAGATCGAGATTTATCCCGGCGAGGGAAACACTTTCGTCGCCGGACCTATCGTCCTGGAGTTCGGGAGCAGGGACATTCAGCGCCTGCGTATCCGTGCTGACGCGGGCTACCTCTTTCAGCTGGCACTCAGCACGGGGCTTGAGCCCGTCGACGCCCGCGTGCAAGGGTTCTGGACTTTACGCTTCAGCCAGGACA
>JADFHG010000539.1 GCA_022567365.1 Planctomycetota bacterium
GAACGCGAGGCGACAGTGAGTAGACCAGAGGCAACTCGCTTGCCGGGTCGCCGGGCGGAATGACAACCTGATCCACACCATCATTCTCGCACGCGCAGGAGAGCACGAGTATTGCAAGGGCGGTTAGGAGCCTCTTCATCGGTTAAGCTCGCTGGAGTTAGTCTCTGTTCACGTGCAGGGCGCAGCGGACGGCCGCGGACTCTGTGGTCTTCGCGATATCTTCTTGACACGTGCCGCATCCCGAGGTTAGCGAGATCGCGGGAAAAGTACTTGCAGCGCCCGCATGGCGTGCCATTTGCGCGAAAAAGCTTGCTGGCGCGCGAATTCGGGTGATACGGTCATGCACGTTGACCATCGCCGTGCGACGTGACACGGCAGGGGTACAGGCACGGCACCGGTGGGGCGACACCGCAACGTCTCGGCGACCGCGTGCGGACGGAAAATGTTCCCCGCACAGATTCGCGCATCGACGGGCGAAATCCCGGAGGCGTCACCCAAAGCGGTGGATGACGCGATGGAAAAGGCGGCGTACCCGCCGGGTGCGATTGTTTCGACGACGTTGCGACGTGCGGTTGGGGCGAGCACCCGGCGCTATCCGGGCTCGGTGAACCGATCCGGATAAGTTGAAATGTCTATCACCCGTCGATTTGCGTCGACGCGGCCGGTGTCTCGGAAGTTCGCGCGCAGCAACGCGATTTTCTGCGCGATCGTGTTTTCCTCGACCTCGCGGCCCGGCGCGGTGCCCCATCGAATCCGACCGCCGGCTTGACGGTCGGTCGCGAGTTCGATGTGCGTGGCGTGCGGATCGACGCGTCCACCGTAGTTTTGCACGAGCACGGCCGGGAGTTGATGGGCGAACGGCTCGTCGCCCAGTTCCGCGATCATCGTCAGCCCGGCTTGCAAATCGGCGCCCTCCCACAGCGTGCCGTTCGCCGGTGGCGCCGCGGCGACGCCTTGGATGAGGAAGTAGATCGGGTCGTATCGATACACACCGGGCAACCGAACCCCGCCCGCGTCCGAGAGGTAGAAGCGACCGTCGAACTGCACCATCGCGTACGGCACTCGATACGTGCAACTCACATCGAATCGCACCGGTCCCGTGCGGCGGACGAAGTTGACCGCCTCGACCCAGCCAAGGTCGCTTAGGGCTACCGCGATTCGCTCGCACAATGCGTCGTCGGTCCAATCGGCCGATCGCAACGGGTCAGTTGTCGCCGCCTCGAGATCCCCTGTGGCCAGTGCGACGAGTTCATCCGGCAGATCGAGGAAGCGGACGTCCGCTTCGTCTTCCAAGGTCGAAAGGCGTGCCTCGATCCGCGCGCGCACATGCGCATCCAGCCGGTCGAAACCGACTATCGCAACGACGACGAGTGCCACCGCGAGCATGATGCCGGCCGCACGGCGGGCAGCGCGGAAGCGCGCGGCGCCGTCAAACGACGCCCACCATCGCGCAGATCGCCCCGCCTCCTTCGTCCTGCGCGTGTTGCGCGTCTTGACCTTGCGTGCCATTGTCAGTCACCGTTCGTCTGGAAGGCGAGTGCGACGATGCGGGCGCAGAGTTCGTCGAACCCGATCCCCACGCGCCCCGCGGCCTTGGGCAGCAGCGAATGGCTCGTAAACCCGGGAATCGTGTTGACCTCCAACGCGTACGGTCGAAGACTCGCCCGATCAACCATCCAATCGACGCGGGAGAAGCCCACGCATCCGAGCGCCTGATGCGCGCGCACGCTCCGCCGCCGCACCTCGCGTAGGAGATCCGCCGGCAGGTCCGTATCGAAGAGGTATTGCGTGTCGTCGTCGATGTATTTGGCCTGGTAGTCGTAGAAATCGCGCGAGGTGCGGATCTCGCAGACGGGAAGGGCCTGCTCACCCAGAATCGCGACGGTCAACTCGGGGCCTTCGATGCGCCGCTCGACGAGCGCCGTGCCGTAGGCCTCCACCAGAATCCCTACCTTTGCGCGAAGGTCGCCGGAGTCCCGCACGAGATATGTATCGACACTGCTCCCGGAAGCGACCGGTTTGACGAATGCCGGTAGCGGGAATTCGCGACAAAGATCGTCGGCGTTGGTCTTGTTCGCGACGGCGAAGTCGGGCGTCTCGACACCCGCCGCGACAAATCGGCGTTTCGCCTCCACTTTGTTCATCGCCAACCGCGATGCCACCGCACCAGACCCGCAATAACGAATATTTCGTTGATCGAGTTCGTTCTGAACACCTCCGTCTTCGCCGAACTCGCCATGCAGAGCGACGAAGACGACGTCGGTCGGGATGTCCAGCGCGGATAGATCGCCGGGATCGATGTCCTTGGTGACCGCGTTGTGCCCCAGGCGGATGAGTGCCTCGGACACGGCACTCCCGCTCGCGAGGCTCACGTCGCGCTCCGCGCCCGGACCGCCGGATAGCACGGTAATGTCCAGCGGCATGGTGCCGGTGGTACGGCCGTCGTGCCACGCGGAGATCCACTCCGGCTCATTGCGGCAAGAGCCGTCGCCAGGGTCTTTCGAGGAAACCGCGCTCCGTCCTTCGGATGTCGCCTCGGTCAGCATTCCCGCACGCTCCCCCTTCCCATCGTTT
>JADFHG010000044.1 GCA_022567365.1 Planctomycetota bacterium
AAGAGCCAGTTGCCCTGCAGCAACGCCGGATCGATGAAACCGGTGACGGGGCCGGCCACGAAGCCGCAGACGAGCAACAAGAGGATGCTCGGCAGGCGAAACCGCCAGGCCAGCCATTGCGCTCCCACACCGAGTACCACGACGACGGCAATGGCAATAAGAAGGGCTTCCGGCGACATAGGGTGAAGGGCAAAGGGCGGGAAGTTACGCCCTGGCGCAATGCTCCCTCCGCCGTGTAGATGAGGGTCGAATTGTCGATCTTCTGTTGTTCGGAATGCAGTGAGGTTTGCACAGCCGGCAATCTATCCGATGGCTTCATCGCCTGGCCGACAATTGACGGCGAGGATATCAAGAACGGTCACGCGATCGGTTGGAGGATCGATCGCACTGCAAACTCCGTGAATCTCTTCAGTCCCGGTGAGGATCCGGAAAAATACCCCTTCCCCGGCAGCTGATGTACAACGATCAACCCTGGTGCGGCAGGAGAATGAACGATGAACCGGAAGCCAACGGTCCTTTTTGTTATCTCGATGGTCGGTCTGGCGTCGGTGGCAGCCTCAGCGCGCGCGTCCGTATTCACCTGGAACGATGCCGGGGGTGGGAACTGGACGGACCATACGAACTGGAACGGACCGGTCGGTGCCTTTCCAAACGGCGCCGACGACGCAGCGCGTCGGCGCTCTTCCTTCCGCAATCTCGACCGGCTCATCAAGAGGTTTGCCCTATAGAATGTGCCCTTCCCGACCCGCACGACGGAGGCCGACGGTATGTCACTACCGTGTCTGGCAGGTTCCATGACCATCTGAGCCGCAGGCTTCAGCCTGCGCGGAGCCGCGACGTTCGACGAGGGTCACGATCATCCGCGGCATCGCGCGGGCTGAAGCCCGCGGCTCGGAAGAGAATCGACAATCGCAGAAGATACAAGAGACAATACCAGTCAATGATGTCCACACTCTAGCGCCATGCACGCGCGGGACGACCTCTGTTGATTCGGCGACGGCGGCGGGCACAATACGGTCTGACCATCGGGCAAAGGAACCCCACGTTGAACCTACGCATCATCAATCAGGAACAGGTCGAATCGCTGCTGACCATGGAGGCGTGCATCGGCGCGATGGAGGACGTGTTGCGTGCGCTCGCCGAGGGCGATTGCGATTTGCCGCTACGGCGGATCATGTGGCTGCCCGAGAAGATCGGGGCGCTGGGCCTGATGCCTGCGTACTGGGGCAGCCGGGGGATCATCGGTCTCAAGGCCGTCACCTATTTCCCCGGGAACGAAGGAACCGATCAGGATACGCATCAGGGAGCGGTTCTGCTCTATGAAGCAAAGCGCGGGCGGCTGATGGCGATGGTTGACGCAACGTCGATCACGGCGATCCGCACCGCCGCCGTGTCGGGTGTGGCCACCAAGCTCCTCGCGCGAAGGGACGCGTCGCGTCTCGCGATCATCGGCTCGGGCGTTCAAGCCGGCACACACCTTTCCGCCATGCGCATTTGCCGCAATATCAAGCACGTGCGCGTATGCAGCAAGACGCCCGATCGTGCAGAGGCGTTTGCGGAGTCACAATCCGCCAGCCATCCCATGCCGATCGAGGCCGTCGCTTCGGTCGCCGACGCGGTCGACGGCGCGGACATCATCTGCACCACGACGTCGGCGACCGAACCGGTGTTGATGGGCGAGTGGATTTCGCCGGGCGCGCACATCAATGCCGTCGGATCGAGCGTCGCAACCGCACGGGAGCTCGACGGCGAAGCCGTGAGACGCTCAACGCTGTTTGTGGATCGGCGCGAGTCCGCGTTGACCGAGGCCGGCGACTTCCTACTGGCGAAGAAGGAAGGACACGTCGGCGACGACCATATCCGGGGCGAGTTGGGCGAGTTGCTCATCGGCTCGACGTCCGGGCGAACCGATGCGGCCCAGATCACGCTTTTCAAGTCCGTCGGGCTGGCGGTGGAGGATCTGGCGGCCGCATTGTGTGTGTACGAGGCGGCGGAAACCGCCGACGTCGGTACGACCGTCTGTTTCGGAGGCAACCGTCGTGAAGCCTATTGAGCGAATCACGATCGAGGAGATCCATGCGGCACGCGAGCGGACGAAGGGCTCAATCATGCGCACGCCGCTCGTTCGCCTCAACGTGAATAACGCCCCCGGTGACATATACACCAAGCTCGAGAACCTCCAGCCGATCGGTTCGTTCAAGATTCGCGGGGCGATGAGCGTCCTGAGTGCGGCCGCCCCGGAGTCGCTTCGCAACGGCGTCTACACGGCGAGCGCGGGCAATATGGCTCAAGGCGTCGCGTTTGCTGCGGGCCGCCGCGGGGTCGAATGTCACGTCATCGTGCCCGATACCGCGCCAAAGACCAAGCTCGCGGCCATCGAGCGGCTCGGCGGCAGGATTATCAAGGTTCCTTATGACACCTGGTGGCAGGTGATGGTCCAACATTCGTACGCCGGGATGGCCGGCACGTTTATCCACCCGTTCGCCGACCGACGGGTGATCGCCGGCAACGGCGTGATCGGCCTCGAGATCCTCGACGATTTGCCCGACGTCGATTCGGTCATCATTCCATACGGGGGCGGTGGCCTGTGCGTCGGCATCGCATCCGCGATCACCAGCCTGAAACCCGACACCAGTCTGTATGCGTGCGAGGTCGAGTCCGCGGCGCCGCTGTCGGCGTCGTTCGCGGCCGGCGCGCCGACGGCGATCGCGCATACGCCGAGCTTCGTCGATGGAATCGGCGGCAGGTCCGTGTTCCCCGAGATGTGGCCTATGGTACGCGCACTGTTGGAGGACTCGCTCGTCGTCTCGCTCGATCAAACGGCGGCGGCCATCAGGCTGCTCATCGAGCGGAATCGAGTCGTGGCCGAAGGCGCCGGTGCGGTGTCCGTCGCGGCCGCCCTCACCGGTCGAGCGGGTAGCGGCAAGATCGTCTGCGTGATTTCCGGTGGGAACATCGACTCCTCGAAGCTCGTGAAGATCCTGAATGGTGAACTGCCGTAGCGGCCTGTCGGCGGGTGCCCCATCTTCTCTGAAGGTGGGGGCTGGATGATGCAGCAGATACCGCGACCGGCGCGGGGATCATCGCTTCCCCCACCTCGAAAACGAGGTGGGCCACCCGATCACTCGTTTTCCAACGGACCGTCGCATCCTGTCGCAAGAGTTCCTCCAGCTTCATCGAAGTATTGCCGCCCTGACGAACGTCACGTAGCATCTTTCGGTTACCGCTGCATCTCGATATGAGTTTCTTACGATAGGGCGTCGTTTGTTGTGGCTTTGTCGATTCTCGATCCGTAACCCGAAGGCGGTGATCGTCGCCGGGATGCTCTTTACGCTCGCGATCGCGCCGGGTGTGATGCGGCTGACCATTCGCACGGACGGTCACGCGCTCGTGCCGTCGTATGCCCCTGAGATCGCCCTCGACCGCGAGATCCGCGACGCGTTTCGCACCGAGGATCCCATCGTCATCCTCATCCGCACCGACCATCCGGACGGGCTATTCAACGCGAACACGCTCAACACGGTTCAGAGGTTGACCGTCGCGCTCTCGGCCGTTGACGGCGTGCGACCGGAAGACCTATTCAGCCTGGCCACCGAATATGGTGATCGCGTCTGGCCCGGCACGTTGAAGTTCCGCCGTTTCCTCGAGCCGATGCCCACCACCGACGAGGAACTCGCGCGACTTCGCCGCGACCTCGAGGAAATCGAACTGTTTACCGGCACACTCGTCTCTTATGACCGAAAGGCCACTCAAGTCCTCGTGGGCGTGCCGAAGGGCGCGGATCGTTCGGAGTTTCTTCGGACCGTTCGGCAAGTCGTCGAAGCCGATGGGGAGATTCGCGACCGGATCGACATCATCGGGGCACCGGTGGCCGAGGCCCTCCTCGGAACGCACATCCTCGAAGACCTCGGCGTGCCGGCAGCCATTTTGGGCCATCGCACCATGGCGGACCACGGCGACGGCGGAGTGGTCCCGTTGTCACTGTTTGAGCTGCGGCAGCTCATCGCTCGAACGGTCGGTCTGGTGCCGATCGCGATCGCCATCATGGCGGGCGTGTTCTTCCTGTTCTTTCGGAGCGTGGCGGCCACGATGCTGCCGCTCATGGAGGTCGGCGCGTGTCTGGCCGTGGTATTCGGGCTGATGGGTTGGGTGGGCGTGCCGGTCTACCTCACGATCGCGGTATTGCCGGTCATCCTGACGGCCATCGGAATCGCCGACGAAATCCACATCTTCAGCCGATATCGAGACGGTCTCGCGGACGATCCAGCGGCCGACCACATCGCCGTGCTGACCGCGACGATGGACGAGATGTGGGTGCCGGTCGTAAAGACTTCGGTCACGACGGCCGTCGGGTTTCTTTCCTTCGCCCTGTCTCCGATCGGACCGGTGCGGGCCTTCGGCATCTTCACCGCGGTAGGGATCGTGTTCTGTATGTTGTGGTCGTTGACCGTGATTCCCGCGTGCCTCGCGATACTCGGGGCGGATCGGATCGTAGGGCGACGAGGACAAAAGGCGCCGCGCGCCGCCACCTCGGGCGGGGGATGGTTTGGGCGTTTCGCACCGGTGGTCATGCGAGGTCGATTCGTCGTACTTGCCGTGGCAGCGCTCATCGCCGTAGCCACACCCTTTGGTGTGCGCCGAATTGTCGTGCAGGACAGTTGGATCGATGGTTTCGCGCCCGAAGGCGATTTCCATAAGGCGATGACCTATTTCAACGAGCAATTCCTCGGCATGCATCTTCTTCTGTTGCGTGTGGACGTGGGTGGTACTGAACTTGTCGGTGAATTACCGGCCGAGGCGATCGCGATGCGCGAGTTTTCTTTGCCCGCAACGGTGGTGAAGGAACCGGACGCACTAGTCGGATACGCCGTACAGCTTAGTGTGGATCATGGACCAGCGCCGCCCATCAAACCCGTTGACGGGGAAGACGCGGGGCGGCCGGACGGCGAAGGTCGGAAGCAGTCGCCGGAAGAGTGGGACGATTTCGACCTACGCACGAAGAGGCGGATAGAACGGTATCGACGTCGCCCGGTCGCAGGCGTAATGGAATGGAACTCATGGATTGATCAGGTCGCGCGTTCGGGCGATCGTCTTACGATCACCACGCTACCAAGAAACGGCTCGCCGAAGGCGGCGCTCAGGCTGGCCGGAGACGAGACGGTCACCTATCGGATTCGCAGCCAGCGGCTTATGGATCGAGACGTACTCGAACTCATCGGAGAGCTGGAGACGTTCATCGAGGACCATGGGGAATATGCCGTGGGCGGAGTGATCGGTACGGCCGACTACCTCTCCACAATTCACTTCATGTCCAAGGCCCGCCGCGAGGGGACGAGGCGAATCCCCGACAGGGTCGACAAAATCGACTGGTTGTGGCGGCAATACAAGAAGATTCGCGGTCCGCAACGTCACGCACAGATCGTCAACTCCGATTATTCGCGTTCGCTCGTCACGGTGTTTCTCAAGAACGCGAACTATGTGGACACCGCCGACCTGATTCGCGAGATACGCGCGTTCGAGACCGAGCGACTTCGTCCCGCGGGGATCAGCCTCGATCTGGCCGGCGACGTCGCGGTCAGTCAGACGCTGATCGGCGCGATCGTCTCGACGCAGGTGCGCTCGGTGCTGATCTCGCTTGTCGGGATCGTGATCGTCACGGCGCTCCTCGGGCGGTCCTTGCGGATGGGGATATACTGCGTGCTGCCTTGTGCATTCGCGGTGTCCGTCAATTTCGCGGTGATGGGTTGGGTGGGCGTCCCGCTGGGCGTGGCCACGTCGATGTTCGCGGGGATGACGCTCGGCATCGCCGTGGACTATGCGATCCACCTGCTCGAACGCTACCGCCGCGCGGTCCGCAACGGAAAAGACGTTTCCGCGGCCGTGTCGGATGCAATCGAGGCGACCGGTCCGGCGATCATGATCGACGCGATCGCGGTCGCGGCCGGTTTCGGAATCCTGACGCTATCGCAAGTGCCGGCCAACGTTCGGCTCGGCGGTTTGGTCTTGCTCAGTATCCTCGGAAGCCTCGCGGCGACGATGTTTGTCTTGCCCGCCCTGCTGCGTGTTTGGCCTTTACGTCAAACGCGGTGAATCCTTGCGTCCATGCCTGCCCTTCGCCAAAACTCCGTCCGGACTTCGTGGCTTCGGAAGTGGGCTGAATACCGTGTCGCTGCGAGCAGGCGCGGGCTGGTCTGACCGCACGAGAGGCCCGGATTCCTGACGAGCCAAATGCTTGATCGCCGCGATACTCGGCATTCCTGCGCTTGGCGGGCCTCACATACACCACTTGGTAGCCGTTGATAGCCGCGAGATCCCTCGAACCGGCGTCATCCTCGGTCGGCAGGTCTGCCCGATGCCGCATGCTTCGTCGAACGAGCACCGGTTGCCACAATTCCACGAAAATTTCGGGCGCGCGCGGCGCATATTGCGGTTGTATCTAATGGGCCATGGATCGCCGCAGGCCGTGCCAAGTGAGCCGACCGTGGCCAGGGCTGCGTGGTGCGGCGCGCTGAACGGCGGGGTCGCCGGGCACGGGACTTGTGGGGAAGAACCCATGAAAGCATGACCTGTGCATCGCCATTGTGCTGTGATCGCTGCGATCGGCCATGGTGGCATCGGTTTCGTGCGGCGTGGGCGGTAGTTACTCGAACTCGAACGACGGGGGGGAGTCTTCAGTTTTCAGTTATCGGCGTTGAGTTAGGAAGTAAACCGATGTTCGTGGATCTTACCGACAACTGACAACTTCCTTACTGACGACTTGCTTGCTGTTGGTCCGCCGGCCGATGTCGCATACACTTGCATGCGCCATGAACGAAGAGACCCTCCGCGCACTGCTCGAATCGATCACTCGGGGCGAGCAATCCGTGGACGACGCCGTCAGCAAGCTGAAGAACCTGCCCTTCGAAGACATCGGTTTTGCGAAGGTCGATCATCATCGACAATTGCGCTGCGGTTTTCCCGAGGTCGTCTACTGCGAAGGCAAGACCGTCGAGCAGGTCGCGGCGATCTTCAGTCGATGCGCCGCCACGGAAGGCAATGTGCTTGCGACCCGCGCGTCGCAAAGCGTGTTTGACGCGGTGAGCGCGACGAACCCGCAGGCGACGTATCACGAAGCCGCCCGGGTGATCACGCTACGCAAGACCGACGCGAAACCGTCGGCGGGCACGATCGCCGTGGTCTCGGCCGGCACGAGCGATATCCCCGTGGCGGAAGAGGCCCGCATCACGGCCGAGATCATGGACCAGCGCGTCACTGCCATCTACGACGTCGGCGTTGCGGGGATTCACCGGCTGCTCGCGCATCGCGCGGCGCTAACCGAGGCCAACGTGATTGTGGTCGCCGCGGGCATGGAGGGCGCGTTGCCGAGCGTCGTCGCGGGGCTGGTGGATTGCCCCGTGATCGGCGTGCCGACGAGCGTCGGATACGGCGCGAGCTTCGGCGGATTGGCGGCGCTGCTCGCGATGCTCAACAGTTGCGGATCGGGCGTGACGGTGGTGAACATCGACAACGGCTTCGGCGCGGGATACGCCGCCGCCCTGATCAATCGGAGGTGTCGAGATCGCGACCCCTAGATCATTTCCCGATTTCGTATGGTGGATCCACCGACATTCACAACGCATCAAACAACGAGAGATCGCGCGGGCTGACACACGCGGCTCGGAACACAGAAGCGGGAAATGCTCTCGTGTGTCAATGACCGACACCATCCGTCCGTCTTCCGCCATCGTCTGGATTGAATACTCCGTGGTGGAACGAGATCATCCAGCGCTTACTGCGAGCGCGGTGTCGCGCCCGTTCATTTCCACGCTCACTCGATTCGCGGACCCGCGCAGCTGCGGAGGATTCTGATGCCCAGTAGGCCGGTCATTACAAAGGAGGTCGCCCCGCTGCCCGCCGTCGCCGAAGACGCGCACAAGGGCAGCGTCGGGCGGATCGTCATCATCGGCGGGTGCCATCAGGCGGCCACGGGGAAGATGATGGTCGGCGCGCCGGCGCTGGCGGCTAGTGCGGCGTTTCGCTGCGGGGCAGGGTTGGTCGAACTCGTCGTCCCCGCCTCGATTCAGCAGACGGTCGCGATTCTCGCGCCATGTGCCACCACGCGAACGATGCCGAGCGATGCAGACGGTCTGCTCGCGGTCGTCGCCGATTTTCGGGCCGATGCCGTCGCCCTTGGTCCCGGCATGGGCGATTCGATGGCGCCCCACGATCTGACGGTGTTCCTCGAGCGATTGGATCAACCGGTCGTCATAGACGCCGACGCGCTCAACCAACTCGCACAAGCGCGAGATCGGAACCGTCTGCGCACGGATCGTGCCGTACTGACCCCGCACATGGGCGAGGCGAAACGTCTGCTCCTGGCGGCCGGTGTGGATCCACCGGAGGATCGGCGCGATGCCGCGTGTGCATTGGTGACGGCGTATGGCGCGACCGTGGTCTTGAAGGGGCCTGGCACCATCGTCACCGATGGCAAGCGTATATACGTCAACGAGACGGGCAACAGCGGCTTGGCCACGGGCGGCACGGGCGACGTGCTGACCGGCGTCATCGCCGCGCTGCTCGGACGGGCGATGCCGGTTCTCGAAGCGGCGATCCTCGGCGTCTATCTTCACGGGCTCGCGGGGGACTTCGCCGCCGCCGAGTTCGGTCGCCGCTCGTTGATGGCCCTCGACGTGATTGACTTCCTTCCCGAAGCCATCAACGAGCACGAATCGCCGGACTTGCTGTGAGCCGCCACGACCCAAGCGGGCTTCTCGCCCCCTGCGCCGCGATCAGACGTCTATTCGCGGATCGCGGCAGCGCATCCGAACACGTGAGAGTGGCCCGGCGTGGGGAGATTGGGTCCCCGCCAGGTGCCGCCTTCGCCGTTGGCCCTGCAATTTCGGTCCTTGTGGTGCATTCGTACCGTGCTTCGCAAGTCTCACGACAATTCGAGCCGCAGGCTTCAGCTTGGGCGATTGTTCGCAACTATCCGAGCCGCATGGTTTAGCTCGCGCGGGCGTTCGTAGCAAAACCGAGCGTCGCGCCAAATGTGTGACATCGCGCGGGCTGAAGCCCGCGGCTCGGGGGTAAACCACGGTTGCAGCCCTGTTGAAACGCGGCACTAGTCAGGACACTTGGTTTGTGCGATACTACGGCTGCCGCGATGGATGATCCGCCGCTGGAACGCTTTGGCGTAGGAGTTGCTTGATGACCAATTTGGGTTCATGGGGCCGACCCGCCCCAGTTCTAATTGTCGCATGCGCGGTTTGGTTGTCGGCCGCGCCAAACGCCGTCGGCCAGTTGTTGCCGTGGGATCTGTTTACGGATTCGCTAACCGGTGTTACGTGCGACGTCATTCACGCGGACAATACGGAGTTGGTGCTCATTCGCCCGGACAGCGGGCTGGCGCCGGTGCTGTGGGTCGTCCGTGACGTGGACTTCCCCGTCCCGGAGACGTTCGTGGATGCTGACTCCAACGTCTTCTTCTTCGGGCAGCCGGCCGGTTTTATCGCGTTTGCCGAAGACGGAGACGGATTCGCCAGCCTTTGGTGGCTCGATGAGTTTGGAAACGTCCTTGCACTCGACCCGCTATTGTTGGAGCCGGTGCCTACCAACAGTCGGCCGCAGGACTTCGTTGCCGTCGAGTGCGATGCGTGCCTGTTCTGGGATCTTGCCGAACCGGGCTGTGTTATCGACGACGGTGGAGTTCCAGACCCCGGCCCTGGCAATGCCGGCCCTCCGGTCACGATCAGTTTCTGTGGGATCGGGATGTTGCCGTTTCTCGGCCTGACCTGCGCGGCGCTGCCGATCATCGGCGTCGTGCGGAAACGCCGTCGCTGACGCAGCGCCGTCCCGTGCGGGTGGGGGAGTCTGGTCTCGCGCCCACCGGCGCACGCTGATCGCACCATCGCGCGTGCCGCTCGCGTACACCGTGCGGCCTGACGCGCCGAACGCCCCAACCCGCCCGTTGAAAGAGTCTGTGGGACCGACTTTCCAGTCGGTCAACCGCCCGAAGCGAATATGGTGATCGTATCTTCACGGATCGCCAAGCACTAAAGACAGCACCGCGGACACACCGTGGAGACACAACGACACCAACCGCGTATGAACTCAGCGCAACAAAGGAGCCGACATGTCGTCACAATCACATTCGAATCGAAAAAGAATCGTATCGCTGCTGGCAATCCTGATCGCATCCGCGAGCGCAAACACAGCGTCCATGGGACAGGATCTGCTCCCCTGGGAGGTCTTCACTGATCCCGCCACGGGATCAACCTGCGACGTGATCCACGCGCAAAACGCGGATCTCGTCTTGCTTCGCGTCGATAGCGGATTGGTCATCAGCCCGACGCTCGCCGTCGTCTCGGGGACGGATACGATTCTTACGGAAACCCGCGTCGATGGCGGATCCAGCGTCTTCTTCAAGGGCGTGCCGTTCGGGGTCATCGCGTTCGCGACGGACGCCGGCGGCAACCCTGCGCTCTGGTGGCTCGACGACCTCGGGCGCGTCGTCGCGCTGGAAAACCTCGAGCCGATATCGACCACGAGCACGCCGTCCGACTTAGCCGCGCCGCAGTGTGACGCGTGCACGCTCTGGGACCATCTGGACGCACCGTCGTGCATACTCCCCGACGGCACCTGCGCGCAGCGCGAGACGGAGTGTTGTTTCGCCGTGGACGGCGCGCCGCGGGACGGCGAATGCGATCTGCCGCGTACGTGCTGTTTTGCCGACTCCCCCTGCGACGAGTTGTCGCCCGCGACGTGCGCCGAACTTGGGGGCGTCTCGCTGTCGGGATCATGCGGCGAAGTTCAGGCGTGCGTCTTTCCGAACGATTTCTGTTCGATGATATCGGCTCCGTGCTGTGGCCAACTCGGTGCGGCCGCGATGGGCGCCGGGACCGCCTGCGGAGACGAAGGCGTCGTGATCGACGGTGGTGAAGACGGTAGTGAAGACGAGCCCGTCATCGACGACGGCGGCGAGCCGGTCGGCGATGACGGCGGGGATCCAGGTACAAGCCCCGACGACGGTGGGGATCCGGGCGATGCCACCGGCGGTGGTGGTGCGGGCGATGCTACCGGCGATGACGGCGAAGACGAGACCGACACGGGCGCACCGATTACGCTAAACCTATGCGGTCCCGGATTCATCTCCCTGTTGGGAGTCGTTCTGGGCATGCTTACCGCCGATCGAGCCCGTCAGCGGCGGCGCCGAGAAGTCTGACATGATTCGTATTCGCGCGGCCGCCCGCGACCGAGCAAAAACGCACCGACCGTTCGCCTGCTGTGCCGGCATCATAGCGGCTCGAACATTTTCCGCTCTTGTTCTCCGAGCCGCGGGCTTCAGCCCGCGCGATCTCTCGCCGATTGATGCGTGCCGAACGTCCACGAATCCGGCATCCGAGTTGGGGCTATCCGCCCGTGGAAAAACTGCGAGTAGCGTCCGCCCCCCGCGGCGGACGTGGCTTTCGAGACCGCTATCGCCGCCCTACGGCCGCCACGGGGGGCGGCCGCTACTTTCTCGTCGGAGCGCGACTTTTTCAACAGGCCGCTATGCTCCAAAGCGCGCCGGCCCGCCAGCGCCTACACGACCAGGACGGCCGCCGCGAGGGCCGTTGTCCAGAGGCCGTTCTTGTCACCCTCGACGGTCTGTACCACGGCCCGCGTGCGCACCACGAGACCCTTCGCCTGGTAGATTTCCTTGCGCTCGTTGTAGGCCTTGTCGGGGTCGAGGTCGATCCCGCGCGTCCTCGCCAGCATCGTCGCCGCCATGTCCTCGACGTAGTCGATGCACGTTCGCTGGTTCATGCCGAACCCGTGGTGTTCCGCAATGTACCCGTGCTGGTCTTTTTGCGCCGGGATGGCCAGACCGACCCCCGCGCATCCGAGACGGTTCGGTTCGTTTGTGCGGGCCTCCGCGAGTACGCAGAACACGATCTGCCCCGGCTGAAGCTCCTCCAGCCCGCGCCGCCGCGAGACGATCCGACACCCCGGCGGGTAAATGCTG
>JADFHG010000540.1 GCA_022567365.1 Planctomycetota bacterium
GACCCCCCCTCCGAGGTGCGCGATATTGCCTACAAGGTGAGTGCCGCGAATGATTGGAGTCCCCAAATCGCCTGCACGAATCGCCCCGCCGTTATCAGCACTATTCGTAAACATGATGTTATTCGCGACTATCGCTGACGATAGATGTACGTACACCGCACCACCGCCACCGTTGAAATTGTCATTATGCGAGGAGTTGTGGCGAAACTCATTGAAACGAATGGTGGGCGAACACTGTTCAATGCGGATTGCGCCACCGCGCGACTCTAGGTTGGGACCGAAGTTCTTCGCGTATTCAAAGGTGCAATACTCGAATCTGGACTCATCCGAAGCTCCGAACAGACGGATGCCACCCCATCCCTGTGTTTGGTTCATCGCCGTCATCATGATCGGCGCCTCCGGTGTGCCGACGGCGACCAGTTCACCTCCCTCCACGGTGATCCGATGATAACCATCCGCCAGAACGACCACCCCGGGGTCAATTGTGAGTGTGTCGGGAGCGTTGACGAACACATCCCCCACAAGGACGTATGGGCTATTCTCTAGCGTCCATGTTCCGTTTTGTGTGCCCGAAACTTCCGTTTGGGCACTAGCAAGTTCCTGCGAGAGAATAACGCACAACAATACGGCAGCGCGCCATACGCAGATCGACTTCATTCGCTTGCTCCGGGGGTACGGCAGAACGGATGCTACCACATCGGTCCTGTGACTATCCATGAGAATCCTGCGGTCCGCTCATTCCGGGCATAATCGGGCGCCCCTCGATGGCCAGGGGCGCCCGTACACGTTTCACGGCGTGACATGCCATCGATGCCGTCGAGTGCCGAGCGCGGCACACACCGTGCATACGTCCGTCTCGCGCCCGGTTTCTTACCCCGGAACAAAGTTTTTTTCTTTGCGTGGGACGCGGTAAAGGAGCGGCGGCGAGGATAATGCGCGGCCGTGTCAGCAGCGCCCGCGTTCTCGGGTGATGAATGCCGCAACTGGGGGCGCTGCCAGGAGTGCGTCCTAAAAGCCCCTCCCTTACGGTCGGGGTTCGGAAAGAACCGGGGTTCCCGCCGGTTTTAGGACGCACTCTAAGAAGCCTACGGCCGCCACGAGGAGCGGCCCCTACGAACCAGACGCCCCGTCCGCATCGCGTCGGGCTTCGTTCCTGCGTTTCAGCCGTTCGAGTTCAATTCTAATGTCCGCCGGAAGGGGAGACGCATCCATCGAAAGCTGCTGCGCGATGACCTTGATGATCCCCACGGGCGGATGGCGAAGGCTTGTTCGACATTGCAGATCGCGCAGAAGGGCCTGCCAGTGGACCCGGCTCTTCGTCGGCGTGCCCACGGTAATCCGGTTGAATATGGGCAATGCGTCGTCGAACGCCTCGGACAGAAACCGGGCCTCGGCCAGCCCCATCATGGCCCGTTGATCCTTGGACTTGGCGAATCCGCCGCCGCCGGTCTCTTCGGCGATGCACTTTTGAAACAGCTCGGCCGAACGCTCGAATTGCCCGGCCAGAAGATTGGCTTCCGCGAGCTGCAGCGAAAGCGCCAAACGGTTGTCTGAACCGTCCGACGGCGGGTGGCGCCTCGCCCAATCGTCGAGTTGCTCGGCGATCACGAGCGCGGCCTTGGCCTTGCGCGCGGCGGCCTCTTCTTCGTCCACCTCGCGCAACCGGTGGACCTCGGTCGTAAGGGCGACGAACAGGGACTGAAGCGTCGGGCCGGCGTGTTCAGGGTCGGACGCGATATACGCCGGAATGGCAGCCGTCGCGTCGTCGAATCGGCCCAGTTTTTCGTAGGCGACAAGGCGAACGCGCAAGACCCGCCCGACGAACTGCCGCAGACCGGGGAAGTTGTTTTCAAAGTCCGCGAGTTCCTGTAGTGCCTTTTCCGGTCTATCGATCTGCGGCAAGAGCCGGACCTCGGCGGCAATGATCGCCGCTTCACCCAACAGGCTGCGCCACACCGCGGCGCGGGCGTCGTCGGCGGAGTCCGCAATCGCATCGGTCAGCGCCGAAATCACCTTGCGGTGCAGGTCCGCGATCTCGCGCCCCCCTTTGCGAATACGTGGTTCGTCGCGTGGGTTTGCTCGCGCCTCCTCGGTCAGCGCAGCCGCGAGGGTTCTGAGCCGTAAAAATACCGCTTCGACGCGATGCTCGTGGTCCTCATCGACGAGTTGGTATTGCGTTGCGGCGCGTTCGTATTGCCCCGCGTCCTCCAAGGCCTGCCCGTAGTAGAAGCGATAGTATCGCGCGACTTCCGCACGGGGATGACCCGTAATCAGCAGATCGAGCGTCTCGATGTATCGTCGGCGCAAGCCGGCATCGGACGCAAGGGCCGGATCATTGTAGGACTCGGCCAGGATTTGAACGGCGAACGTCGACGCCCGAAGCGCGTGTTCGTAGTCCGGGTGGTCTCGGGCGACGGCGACGAAGCGTTCAACCGCCCCGCCCATTTCCCCGAGTTCGAACGCCGCGACGCCCGCGTTGAACAGCAGCTCCGGGGTAAGGCCCTTTGCCTCCTCTTTGTAGCGCGCGAGGAAGGCATCCGCCACGCGGACGGCGCGCCGGAGCAGAGCC
>JADFHG010000541.1 GCA_022567365.1 Planctomycetota bacterium
CCAACTGCAACAACTCCACCACTACTCGGGGTTTTGGGGTCCACGAACCGGTATGATAATCCGAAATCGCCCGGCTTGGCGAGAGGTCTCGTGCAAAACGTCGGTAACGTCGAAATGAATCCGCGGGTTCGCCCGGGGAGGGAGATGCACCCGCCGACGACACGGGAATGCTCCCGCCACCGCGAACGCAAGGCTTATGGCACTGGGACGACGAGGCTGCTGCCGAGCCGACTTGTCATCACCGGGCGGTCGGATACAACCTCCGTGGATGGCTCGATCCGAATCAACCCTGCCCTCGGAACCTCGCGGTCACGCGCGGGTGATCGCTGCGGCTGTGGTGCCGCTCGTCGTGCTCTTCGCGCTTTTTCTCGCCGACGTACGTCTCGGCCAACCGGATCTGTTCTACCGGTTCTCGCCGATTGCGAGCGGGCGTTTGTATCACGCCTTGCCGGCGCTGCTGATAGCGGGCGTCGGCACGATGGGCGCGTTCTTGGGCTGGTCGCGCGGCGGCGGCATGGGGCGGGCCGGTCGATCGGTGGCCGTATCGTGCTACATAATGCTCATCGGATGGACGTTTGTCGCGCCGCCGTTCGGCATTTCCGGACATGTCTTCAACCTCGAGTCGCCGTCGCATGAAGGGGCGTTCGTTAGGGAAAGCAAACACGTGCATGGCGTGCGCGAGTATCTGGCCGCGGACTACTACGACAGACTCGGCAAGGAACCGCACGAAATGCGCGGTCGGCGGGTGTTGAGCAATCCGCCGGGTGTGACAATCGCCTATTATGCGATTCACCAGGCGGTCCAGTCGAACCCGCGTTTGGATTCGATTCTTTCACGTGTGTTCGGGCTCACGGGTGAGGTTGACGAGCCCGTCGACCGGCAGCGCTTCGCGGCCTCGCTCGCGATGGCGGTTCTTTTCACCGTTTTCTGGGGGGCGGCGGTCGTAACCGCGTATCATCTTTGCCGGCTTTGGTTGACCGAACCGGCCGCGATCGCGGTTGCATTTGCGTGCGTGTTCAACCCCTCGACCGTCAATTTCACGCCCGGCAAGGATCCGGCACAGATGTTGTCCGTGCTCGCGATTTTGGCGGGCTGGCTGACGGCGTATGTTCGCGGGCGACCGTGGTGGGCGTTCGCTGCCGGTGTGATCGGAACGGCGGCGACCATGGTGGGGCTGATCCACGTGTGGATATTCGCGATCGTCGCCGCCGCGACGCTTTGGCACGCCCTGCGCGGATCGGTCGGTATTGGCCGTTGGATGAAGGGTTGTTGTTTGCCGTGCGCGTGCGGTGCGTGTTTCGTTGCGCTGACGGCGTGGGTGTGTTTGGATTGGAACATCATCAAGACGACAATCCGCGTCGCCATTCGTTTCGGTGAGATTCAAATGCCGGTCATCACCGATCCGTTTCATTGGACGCTTGTCGGTGTGCCGCTCTTCTGCCTGTTCGTTGGACCGATGTTCTGGGTGCTGCTGACGGTGGACCGACGGCGCGAAGTGGATGATGCGGGGTCGCTCGGTCTCAACCTCATCGTCGCGGCGGCGGCAGTCATGGCCTATGCGTACTTCTTCGCGAACAACAGCGAGACGCCGCGCCTGTGGATGCCGTTCATCCCGTTGCTGCTGGTGCCGATGGCGCTTCGGCGGACCATTTTTCGCAGGCAATCCAAGGCTGACCATGTGTTCTTCGCGATGCTCATCGGGCTGCAATCCGCCGTGACCGTGCTCCATTGGACGATGATGGACGTCCGCGAAACGGAATACCGATTGACCACGGGCCGGATGTGGGACTGATCCGGACGCACGCCCAGCAGCCCGTCGGAAAGCCCGACGGCGGTGTCGTTGACCCACGTTCATGGGTACTCCACGGCCGCCGCGGGGGGCGGCCGCTACTTTTTCAACAGGCTGCTACCGTGGTCCCAAGCGCACTTGGGCCGAGGAATTTCTCGCCGTTTCTCAATCCCCAGGCGGAGAAATCGCGCGCGGGCGACCGATATAGGACCATGCGGCCGAGCGCAATGGCGCGTGGTCGCCGAGCGGACCGACCGCTCGGATCGGGCCGAGACCGAAGGTCCGTAGGCTCGGATCGTGTTTCGTAGGCCCCGTTCGTCGGCGCCCAATTGCGGCGAACATTGAACCGCGAATCAAACCGGAAAAATCCTCTGACGCCGAAAGGACTTGTTCATGAGCGTGCTCGTATGCATCCCGACCCAGCGTGACATTCACGGTCTGACCACCGCGGCCGCCTTCCGCATCTGCGCCGGGCACGCCGGGGGGGCGGAGTTTCGCACCTTTCAGGCCCAACCCACCGACTTCAACCGCAACCTCTGCGTCAAATACTTCCTGGAGGGATCACACGATCATCTGCTGTTTATCGACAGCGACGTCGTCCCGCCGGATGATTGCCTCGATCAAATGCTGGCGACGGGCAGGCCGATCGTGTGCGGCGTGTGCCCGATTCTGCTCGAGGGATCACGAATCTGTACCAACGTCGCCCAACGCGCCCCCGACGGCAACTACACGTTCATCGACGAATTCGGCTCCGAGCCGTTCGAGGTCGATGCGGCCG
>JADFHG010000045.1 GCA_022567365.1 Planctomycetota bacterium
ACCGCAGGCTCTGTATTCGGTGGGAGAAGTCGACGCAACTGTTCAGTGGTTTTCTTCACCTCGGTTGTACGCTTCTCTTGCTCAAAGAGGTTCTGGGATAGGCTCTACTCGTCGGGCGGTTGATCCTTGTCGCTCTTGATGGTCTCCCAGATTAGCTGCTCACCTCGCAGGTGACGTACGAAGCGCTTGTGCGCCTTCAGGCGCTCACGGATATCATCTTGAATGGCCTTTGCGAAGGCGCTGGTCAGCTTATTCTCCACAGCGCGGGTTACGAGTTCGGGAATCGGTTGGTCGCCCGGCAAGTCATGCGAGCCATCCTTCGCGATAGCTTCCTCCAACTCCTTTACGATGCGCCCAAAGTGTAGAACCGCTTCCATCCGCGCAAGCCGCATCTCGCAAACCTCCCCCCAGTCCGTATGCCGCTTCATGATCGGAAGCTCGTCGTGTAATTGCCGGCGTTGCTCCTCGGTCAATCGCGGCGTCAAACCGAACGTCCGTTCCATGACAAGTCGGATCCAGAGCGATCCCTTGGGCGGTTCCTTTCTTCCATCGCCTACCAAAGGATAGAGTAGATCGATCACCTGCTGCGATTCCTCGTTCACACAGGGCACAACCGTAACGACACGTGTTCCCAGATCCTGTCCATCGACCGCCAATGTGACCCTGACACGTCCCGGGCGGGCAAAGATGGGGACCAATCGGCCAATGCGCCGCTCTTCGTCGATCACCTCCATCCCCTCGGGATTCGTGAGATCCAGCCATAGCAAAACGGCAGTTTCCCCAGGGCGGTGCTCGACGGGACCGACCTGTCCAAGCCGAACCGGATTGCGATCGTCCACTTGAATCGTCACGTGCTTTGCCTCGCGCGCACTCAAATCGACGACAACCGTAACGCAGCCCCCCACCAGCACTTCGTGCTTATCGAGGCGCCACGAATCGTCGCCTACCTGGGCATACGACAACAACGGGAAGCAACTAATCGCCAATACGACTTCGACGGACTTTGCCAACATCAAACACCTCCAGAGCGCCGAGTGCCATGGCCAAGCGCAGCACGGCCATGCTGTACGTGTGTTCGGCGCGTCCATGCCCGCGCCTTCGGCTCGGGCATGCCACACGCCCAGCCGCCCTCGGCTGGGGATCGTTGCAGCTCGGGATCACGAGCCATTAGAATCACACTCGAGGGCGAGTGTGCCACATCGTGCTATCCCCCGGCGACTAGCAAGCCGCACATGCCAGTGTGCCACATGGATCCGCCGCCCGGTAGAGCAGCACGCCGGCGTTGACAGTATACCGCATGCGCGGGGCACCGGGATAGTTCCAAGTGCCGGTTCGGAGGCTACTTGCTTACGGTGCGGCAAAGCGGCGGGATGCCCGCCAATCGATCCGTAAGGAATCGACCCGTGTGGCTCGCCGGATCGGCGGCGACGGTCTCCGGCGTGCCTTCGACCACCACGCGGCCCCCTTGCTCGCCGCCTTCCGGTCCCATGTCGATAATCCAGTCGGCCACCTTGATCACGTCGAGGTTGTGCTCGATGACGATGATTGTGTGGCCTCGGTCGACGAGGCGGTTGAGTACGTCGATTAGGTAATGCACGTCGGCGAAATGCAGACCCGTCGTCGGTTCATCCATAACGAATAATGTATGGCCTTCGGTGTCTTTCCCTAGTTCGGCCGCGAGCTTGACCCGCTGGGCCTCTCCGCCGGACAGCGTGTTCGACGCCTGTCCGAGCTTGATGTATCCAACCCCGACGTCTTTCAGGGCCTGCAACTTCTTGCGGATCTTGTTGAAGCTCTCGAAGAAGTTCGTCGCGCTGATGACGGACATGTCGAGAATGTCGGCGATGCTCTTGCCGCGAAAACGAATCTCCAAGGTCTCGCGGTTGTAGCGTGTGGCCGAGCATTCGTCGCACGCGACAAAGACGTCGGGTAGAAAATGCATGCTGATCCGCTTGATGCCTTGCCCTTGGCACCCCTCGCACCTGCCCCCTTTGACGTTGAAGCTGAAGCGGTTCGGTTCGTATCCGCGAATCCGCGCCTCGCGGGTACGGGCGTAGAGCTGACGGATCGCGCCGAACACGCCGACGTAGGTCGCCGGTGTGCTGCGCGGCGTACGCCCGATGGGTGATTGGTCAATCTCGACAACCTTGTCCACATGTTCACTGCCGGACAATTCCCCAAACGCGGCCGGGCGCGGTCCGCCGCCCTGAATCCGCCGTCGGAGCGCGCGCAGGAGGATTTGCGATACCAGCGTACTCTTGCCGCTCCCCGAGACACCGGTCACACAGACGAAGCACCCGAGCGGAAAGCGGACCGTAATGTCCTTGAGGTTGTGGCCCGTCGCATGCGCGACCTCGACGAATCGGTTCGGGTCGAGCGGGCGGCGCTGTTCCGGAACGGAGACGCACAACTTGCCGGTAAGATACTTCGCGGTAATGGACGCCTCGCACGCGAGCACCTCCTCCACCGTTCCCTGTGCCACGAGCCGCCCGCCTTCGGGACCGGCGCCCGGGCCGATGTCGATCATGTGGTCGGCGGTCTCGATGATTTTTTCATCGTGCTCGACGACGATAACGGTGTTGTCCATTCCCGCGAGACTGACCAGCGTCTCCGCGAGCCTGCCGGTGTCGCGCGGATGGAGGCCGATCGTCGGCTCGTCGAGGACGTAACACACGCCGACCAGACCGCTGCCGATCTGCGTCGCGAGACGGATTCGCTGCCACTCCCCCGCAGAAAGCGACGCACTCGCACGGTCGAGTGTCAGGTATTCGACACCCACGTCGTTCATGAAGCGCAGCTTCCGCCCGATCTCCGAAATCAACGGTTCCGCGACGGCGCGCGGTTCACCGGAGAATTCGAGCGAGTCGAAGAAGGCCTCGGCCTGCTCGACGGTCATCGCAGCCATATCGGCGATGCCCCGGCCGGCCACCTTCACGCACAACGCTACGTCGCGCAGACGCCGCCCCTCGCATCGCCGACACGGCCACTCGCCCATGAACGATTGCAGGCGCTGCTTGACGGATTCGGAATCGGTGTCGGCAAAACGGCGGTCGAGATTGGGGACAATGCCCTCGAACTTGGCGCCGGTTCGCTTTTCGTCGTCCGCGGTCGTTCCGTGAAATAGAATCCGCGCTAGCGGTTCGGGGATGTTGCGAAATGCTGCGTCGGGCAAGACCTTGAACCGATTGCAAAAGTCGTGAATCAACCGCGCGTAGAGGTCGTTGAGACGCCCGCCCTGGCGCCGCCACGGTGCCACCGCACCGGCGGCCAGCGACAGATCCCGATCGGGAACGATGAGGTCGGGGTCGAACTCGAGGGTCGTACCCAACCCCCCGCATAGCGCGCACGCGCCGACCGGCGAGTTGAAGCTGAACAGGCGCGGCGACAATTCGTCAATCCGTACGTCGGCGTGTACGGGACATGCGAGCGCGGCGCTGTACGCGTTGTCGGACCATTGCCCCGGCGACACCTCCGCCGCGACAAGCACGCGCCCGCCGGAGAGTCGCGTAGCCGTTTCGATGCTGTCGGCCAGGCGTTGGGCGATACCGTCCTTGATCACGAGCCGGTCCACGACGACGTCGATCGTGTGCTTGCGCGACGGCGCGAGGGCGGGCAGATCCTCGATCATCGCGACGGTTCCATCCACGCGAGCGCGGACGAAACCCTCCTTCACGATCCGCTCGAGCACGACCTTGTGCGCACCGCGCTGTGCGTCGACCAGCGGCGCGAGGACCATGATCCGCCGGCCGGTGGGACCATCGCTTACCGAGTCGACAACCTGCGAAGTCGATTGTCGCCCCATCGCCCGGTCGCACTTCCAGCAAAACGGCTCACCCACTCTGGCGAAGAGGACGCGCAGAAGATCGTGGATTTCGGTCGTGGTGGCGACGGTCGATCGGGGACCGGCGGCGCTCGACCGCTGTTCGATGGCAATGGTGGGGCTCAGCCCCTCGATGCGGTCCACGTCGGGTTTTTGCAACTGTTCGAGGAACTGCCGCGCGTGTGCGCTGAGCGATTCAACGTACTTTCGCCGACCCTCGGCATAGATGGTGTCGAACGCGAGCGAACTCTTGCCGGATCCGGAAACGCCCGTGATGACGACGAGGCATTCGCGCGGAATCACGACGTCGATGTTGCGGAGGTTGTGCTGGCGGGCACCGGTGATACGGATCGATCGGCGTGACATATTATTGCGGGCGTTGCGGAACACTCTCCAACACTTCGTGGGCGGTTGCCACCGCGGCCGCCGTCGCTTGCATCAGTGTCGCGGACAATGGCGATTCGGACAAGCCAGGCGGAAAGCTCGACGCACGACCTCAGCGAGAACGGTTTCGACCAATTCGCAACGTCTTCGACCAATTCGCAATGTTCTCGGCCAATTCGTAGCGTCCACCCCACCGTGGCGGACGATGTACCAACCTGTCGGAGAATGTCCGTGTTGCTTTCGGATCGCGAGTGTCGATAAACCCGATTTGCGTCGACGCGAGGCGGTCCCGAGCTTCGTGTCGGCTCAATAATCGTTCCACTCGGCCAGTCGCGGCCATCGCGACCGGTTTTCGACTGTCTACCTAACCGGTCACGGACGAAACGCCGACGATCGAGTACGCGCGGACGGCATTTGAAGGAAACGAATGCAACCATTTGGTAATGCCGGGAATACACCTATTGGACCTTGGCGGACGCGCATCTTATACTCGGTATGAGGGGTGGCCGCTCCCTGCGGGATGAATGTCGCGAAGGACGGCGCCATGTGGACATTTGGCGCAGGGTTATCGGCATGGCAACAGATCAGTCCGAATGTTCGGCAACTGATGGTCGGTCGGTGCAGCGAACTCCGTGAATGTCGAAGGAGCACTTATGACGTCGTTTTCTTTCCGCACAGCGCGTAGGCAATGGTCGCGTCTCGCTTTGGTCCTGTTGCCCGCCGTCTTCTTTGGCACGGCCGCGCGAGGTGACGACACGACCATGCGGCGCGGCGCGAATCAGGATCGCGCGTGGCGCAAGACGGTCGAAAGCGTCAAGCACGGAGATTTCACGGGCGCCGCCGAGCAAATGCGAGGTGTCACCGGCGGCGGGCGGTTGGCCGCTCAGGTGCGTACGTGGCTCGAGGAATACGAAACCGCGGATGCGCGTCGGCGTGAGATGGACGAAGTCGAATTCGACAAGTACGTCGGGTACGCCAAGGCGCGGATCGAACGCGAGGAGTACGACTGGGCGCTCGGCTGGATCATTCGAGCCGCGGACGTCGCGGCGGATCGTGACGAATTCGTCAAGAGCCTGTTGGTTCGCGAACTCGTCGATACGGCACTCACCGAGGCGGGCAAGCACCGCAAAGCCGGCGAGTGGCGGGATTCATGGAGCCTATATGCACGGCTGAAGACCCTGAACGAAACCGAGCCGCGTTACCAGAAGCTCGAAGAACAGTTGAGCGTGCATCTGCGTCTGGAACTCATGTTCCAGGGGGACGGAAAATGGGAGGAGCGCATCGAGCAGGTTCGATGGAACGACGCCAAGGCGGCACTCGAGGAAGTTGAAACCCGCTACGAGAAGCCGGTCGACTTCAAGAAAATTGCGGAGAGCGGTCTCGATCACCTGCTCCTGCTTGCCGAATCGAAAACGGTGCGCGACGTGGTCGAAGGTCTTGCGGATGACGCCGAGCGCGAGGCGTTCGAGGCCCGTTTGCGCCGACGGCTTGACAACGTCCGGGCCGCGGACCACCTCAGCGCGCGCGAGGTCATCAGCATTTTCCATCGCGCGATCCGCACGGACAATCGCCAAACGGTGAACATGCCCGAGGGACTCATCGTCAGCGAGTTGATGCGCGGCGCGTTCGAGCCGCTGGACGACTTCACCACGATTATCTGGCCGAAGGAAGTTGCCGAGTTCGACAAGCACACCAGCGGCGATTTCGTGGGCGTCGGTATCTCGATTATCAAGAGGGGGGGTGAGATTGTGGTGGTCACGCCGCTCGAAGACGCACCCGCGTACCGCCAGGGCGTCCTGCCGGGCGACATCATCACGCACGTGGACGGGGAGCCGCTCGCGGGGTTCTCCCTGACAAAAACCGTGGACACCATCACGGGCGCGAAAGGGACGCCCGTCACGTTGACGCTGAGGCGCCGGGACGAAACCATCGAGATGGTCCTGGTCCGCGAGACGATCAAGATTCAATCGATCAAGGGCGTCGCGCGCAGGGAAGACGACCCGCAGCGGTGGGACCATTGGCTCGATAAGGACAACGGCATCGGGTACGTGCGGATCACCGGGTTCCAGGGCAACACGGTTGAGGATCTAGGCAACACGCTCACCGAGTTGCAGCATAGCGGGATGAAGGGGCTTGTACTCGATCTGCGCGACAATCCCGGCGGTCTGCTCGACTCCGCGTTCCACGTCGCCGCATTGTTCCTCGAGGACGGCGACGACGTCGTAAGCACCAAGGGCCGGATCGCCCACGAAAACCAGCGCTTCACCACGCAATTCACGGGTCCCTTCGCGAAGATGCCGTTGGTCGTGCTCGCAAATGAAGGTAGTGCGAGCGGTTCAGAGATCGTCGCGGGCGCCATCCGCGACAACAAGAGGGGCACCGTCATCGGCGATCGCACGTTCGGGAAATTCAGCGTGCAGCATCTCGTTCAACTGAGCAAGTCGAGTTCGGCCAAGCTCAAGATCACCACGGCGAAGTACTACCTGCCGAGCGGAGACTCGCTCCACCGCGGTAACGGCGAGCGCGGCGGCATCGCACCGGACATCTCCGTCGTGCTGTGCAGCCACGAGCGCGTCAAGATCTGGAAGATGCGCCGCGATCGAGACCGGATCGGACCGCCCGCCCCGGAGACAACGGCCGTCGCGGACGCGGGAGAAACTGGCGGATCTGCTGTTCCCCCAGGACCCGCCGGCGCGGAGGGAACACTAGTCGATGTAACCGTGGTACTTGATCTGGAAGAGACCGGAGTTACCTCGGCGCTAGGACCATTGCGAGCTGAAGACGGCGATGACGTCGGATCCTCATCCGCGGACGATCCCAAGTCGGATGATGACACCAATCCCGACGCCGCCAAGGACACTGAAGATGGTGACGAGGATGAAGAGGACAAGCTGCCCAAGCTCGAGCAGCCCGACGAGAACGAACGCCCCGACGCCGATCCGCAACTCGACGCGGCGCTACTCTTCATGCGCGTCGTGCTGTTCGGCGATCGGTTCCCGACCCTCGCGGCCGCGGAGCTGGCGGCGGCGGAGAAACCAAACCTTCGACGGGATCAGTAGTTTCTACAGCCATTTCAATGCCGCCCAGTGGCAGCCTGCACGAGTCATACGGGTTTCCTTACTCGGACGGCATTTCTGAGGGTGCTTTCGCCATCAAGACTGATAGTCATACCACACGAAAGTAACCCGAGAATGGTGTCGAATTGAAGGCTCTCCTCCCCAACAGTTGCTTCGAATCGATGAGAACGTTACGTATGCTCCTGAAACGCTCTAGCCAACAGATCCCGTAAAGGCGTGCGGACGGACTCCCGGAGGCCCGAGTCACGTGAACACCGGAGGATTTCGACCTTCCAGGCTCAGGAAGGCCGTTCCTGTGGCAACCCAATTCGACCAGAACCAAATTGGCAATCGTGTGACTATACTGCAAGAACAGAAAGAATTGGTTGTGCGTAGTATCGGCAACATAGGACGGTCGAAGTGTGGAGCATGATGCCATGAATCGTGCGGGGCACCGCTTGAACGGAACTGTGCTTTGCGGGTTGGTGTGTGCCTTTGCCTGCGGGTGCGACCCGAACGTCGGCCCGCCAACGAAACTATCGACCCGCGCTGAGACTCCTGAGCCTATTGGGCAGCTTCCAGCGCACGTTCATTCCTCTGCCGGTGAGGTCACTCTGTTTGCCGATTACGACGACGTGCGCGGGGATTATGTTGTGTTGTATCTCGTCAATCGCATGGATCGACGCCTCGGGTTTTCCGCACAAGATGACGATGTCTACGCCAAGCTCGAAGCCGAGAACGACCTTGGTGCGTGGGAACGAGCACAGACTCACTGGGGCGGCTCGTGCGTTGTGAGTGTGAGCAGGCCATCGCTCCGTCCGGGTGAGTTCTTTAGGTTTCTAGGATACTTCCCAAGCGAGGGCGAACCGCGCACCGTACGCTACCGGGTTTACTCTGAGACGGCTTTCGTCCTTCCGGACGAGTCGTCGAACGCCGGTTTTTTCGGCGCGCGGAATGCCGAGAAAATCCCTTTGAATCTCGTAAGCAACACAGGCGCCGGTCGGGCCAAAGCAGCGGACATCGCGGACACGCGCCGTGATAGCTGGGCCATTCGCTATGGGACCGGCGCTACGGTCCGAGCGCTGGCCTTGGATGCTGCAGAGTCGGCGCATCCGGATCGCCCTTTGCGCCTGAATCGCCTGCGCCGATCCGAGGCGGTGGCAGCGCTACGGCGATTCCCGGACAAGGCCACTGCAGCGGTATTGGAGACGCTTCTCGAGGATGATGACCCGAGTATACGCCGGAGGGCCATTCGTGTCCTGGCTATCATTGGCCCGGAATGCTCGGAAGCGGAAATGCGATTTCAGCAGCTCTTGGAGGACGAAGATGTGAACCGTCGAGCGTCTGCCATCGCATCGCTGGCTGAGCGCGCGGTAACCGTGGACGTTGTCCGCGATATGCAACGGCTTCTCGAAAATGAGGAGCCAATGTTCCGCGCCAGCGCCGTTTTTGTGCTCATGAAATCGTGCAAGAAACTGCCGGAAGCCCACGCGGTCTTGGAAGCGTACAAGACAGATCCCGATCCCCTGGTACAATCAATCTTGGATATTTCTGAAAAGCATGGGTGGTGTCCATCATCAACACCCGGTTCCGACGACGAGTAAACGCTTTTGCTCCACCGGAACCCGCAAGCGGAACGGCCGGCATGCGGGCTGGACCGGGTGCATGACACTCCAGGCGGGTTGCGAATCATCGAAGCAACGCGCGATCTGGCTCGCGGCGTGCATATGATCCGAGCGCCGGCAAGCCGGTTGTACCGGCGAGCGGGTCCGAATGCTCATGGTCTGCCTGCAAGAACCCCGCGCTGGCGCTTGGGGCTCTGAAAAATCCCCGCCGATTGTGTCACGCACCCGGCTGGACCAGACCCTTGCCAAACGCTTTCCAAACGACCATTAGGCAAGCGGGTACATCGCCAACCCCGTCGCGAGTTTCGGGTGGAAATACGTGCTTTTTTGCGGCATCAACTCGCCGGCTTCGCTGACATTGCGCAGCTGTGCCATAGTCGTGGCATTGACCAGCAACCCGACGCCCGACTCGTCGCGAGCCGTCCGCCGTGCGGCGTCCGCCGACTTGACGTATCGCACATCCGGCGGCGCGCCGAGCGCTTCGCGCAGCAATACGTCGATCAGATAGCGATGCAGGTATGCATAGTCCAACTCGTACCATGCGTCGCAGTGATCGGGCTCGACCTCGCGGAGTCTGTCTCTCGCGCTAAACCGAAGTGCGGTCTCCTCACCGCTTCGACCGTCAAAGAGAACGACGTCGGCGTCCTCAGGCGAGACCGGCGCGGTCCCTTCGGACCAGGCAACGCGGACCGTCTCCGAATCAACGCCCGCGAGAACGCGGTGGTACGGCAGAATCAGACAGCCCGGGTCGTCCATGCTCGCCAACACGAACATGATGTAGTTGGCCGGATGGTCATGCGCCAAGGAACCGCCCGCGCGTTCGAGGACGGAGTCTCGATACATCAGCGCGGTACCATAGCGATGGTGCCCGTCGGCGATGAAAATACGCTTTTCCGCCAGCTCCGACGTGACGCGATCGATCGCGCCCGCGTCGGTCACGATCCACAGCCGGTGTTGGATTCCACCCATTTCGGCGGTCACGTCCGGTGCGCGCGCCGTTTCCCCGGCAAACGCGCCGCCGACGCGGTCGCCCGGATCGGCGAACATGCCGAGAATCGGCGAAAGCTGACACCGCGTGGCCTTCATGAGCGCGAGACGGTCTTCCTTAGGCCCGCCGAAGGTCTCCTCGTGCGGCAGGATCGACCCTTCCGAAAACGGCGCAAGCCGGATAGCGGCAAAGAACTTCCGACGGGTGAAGGACGCGCCGCCGTACTCGAATTCCTGGTGATAGACATACAGCGCGGGCCTGTTTTCGCGGACCAGCGTGCCATCCGCCAGATGCGCTTCAAGGAGCCGGGCCGCGCGCTCGTAGGCCCCCGGCGGTCCCGCGGACTTGGGCGGTATATGGGGCAGATCGACGGCGACGATGTTGCGGTCGCTCTTGGCAAGCAAGGCGTCCTTTTCCGCCTGATTCAGGACGTCATACGGCGGGGCGATCAGCGCGGACAGATCGCCGTTGCAACGTGTGTGGTCAAATCGAATCGCGGCAAACGGTTTGATCTCGGGCACGGGCGGTTCCTTGTTTGGTTGCCTCGGGTTTGTCTTTCGGCAGGCTATGTCGCCGCGCCGACGGATGCCATTGACGGTCGCACCGTCAATGGCGCCGACCAAACACGATCGATGCGAAGTAGAGGAGCTGGGCAATAGCCGTAATCGTCGCGGCGACGTAGGTCAATGCTGCGGCGTTGAGTACGTTGCCGACCACGCGCTCTTCCGCTTGCGTGATCATACCCGTGGTGACGAGGATCCGCCGCGCTCGGCTCGACGCGTTGAACTCGACGGGAAGATTGACCAGTTGAAAAACGACGACCAACCCGAACAGCGCCAGACCGGCGATCGCCAGTCCGGTCATCTGAAGGAACATGCCGCCGATCAACAGAATGATGGCGAAGTTGCTGCCGAACGATGCCGTCGGCACGAGCGCGCCGCGCAGCTTGAGCGGCGCATAGTCCGTCGCATGTTGAATGGCGTGGCCCACCTCGTGCGCCGCGATGCCCAGGGACGCCAGCGACCGACCGTCGAACACATCCGGACTGAGGCGGAGCACGCGCCGCGAGGGGTCGTAGTGATCGCCGAGGAACGACTTTACCCGATCGACGGCGACGTCGTGAATGTCATGTGAATCGAGGATCCGCCGGGCGCACTCGGCGCCGCTGAGACCGCTCGAGGCCGGGATCCGCGACGCCCGCGCATACGCCGACTTGACCTTCGCCTGGGCGATAACCCCCAGAATCATCGCCGGCCCGACGTACAACAGCCACATCGGATCAAACATAAACGGGATAAACGCCAGAGTGTGCATTGCATCGAGCCCCATGTCGGTGTCTAAATATCATCCATGCCGTACCGCAGGTCGCCCCGCCGCACCGCCGGGCGTCTCGCCACCGCTTTGTATTGTATTCGGCACGACCGATTGGACCATTCCAATCCTGTCGGTATTTTCTCATCTACGGGCGCAGGTCGGCCGCCGGTCGGTCCCTGTCGCCGATCAGCGGTCGCGTGGCCCCGTGCCGCGAATCCCCGCGTGCTTGTAGGGTACGCGACGGATTAGGCGGCGTAGCAGCCAGGTGAAGAAGTACCGGCCGCCCCCCGTGGCGGCCGTTGAGCGCCAAAGAACGTGGGGCAACGACACCGCCATCGCGTTCTTCATCAGCGTGCTAGCGAACGGAACGGCGAGGCTCCCGCCGAGCCCGCCTTGAAAGCCGGTTGGGCGCAGACCGAACACCGCGAACCGGATAGCTTGAAAGAAAGACGTCGTAATGCGCATTGCAATCCTGACCAGCACCGAGACGCGCCATCGCTATTTCGTCAACGCGATCCGCGGGCGTTTCGACGTCGTCGCGGTCGGATACGAGCAGACCGGGTATGATCCGGCGGACACCGCCGACTTCGGATTGACCGTGGAAGAGGATCGCATCGTCGCGGCGCATTTTGCCGATCGCTCGAGCCAGGAGCAGCGGTTCTTCGGCCACAACGACGCCCGTGCTCAATCGGATGGGTCGTGCAGCGTGTACGACATCGCGCCGGGCGTGTTGAACTCGCCCGAAACCCTGGGGTGGCTCGAACGCGCCCGCGCGG
>JADFHG010000542.1 GCA_022567365.1 Planctomycetota bacterium
GTTTGGACGAACTTCGCGGAAAGTCCGATACCGCCAACCAGCGGTTGCAAGCGTTGCACTCTCAATTGCTGCCCGCATCGAGGGGGTCCGTGCCGGCATCGACTTCGTCGCCGTCGTTGACGCCGTCTTGAAACAAAACGGCGTCCCGCTTCCGCCGGAAATGCACCAGGTTTCGCTTGAGAAGCTTCGGGATGTATTTCATCCGGACGCGGTGCTTTATGTAACGATCAAGAAGTGGACGACGACCTTTCTCCTGCTAGACACGACCACGACCGTCGTTCTTGATTATCGCCTCATCGACCTTGACTCGAACATCGACTTGTGGCGATTGCAACAAACCTTTCAGTACAGCCCTAGCAGGCAGCAAAGCGGCTTGGCAGGGAAGATTGCCGTGGCGATTGTCCATGCGGCCCAAAGTGGCTCGGGTAGGATCGAACGGGATGTTGCAGTCCGAGCAAATCGAATGGCTTTCTACCAACCACGTCACGGACTCCTCACGGGTGCGCGACATCCTGATTACGAGAAAGACCTTAAAGAGACCCAGAACGAGCAGGCGAAGCTTGAGCAAGAACGCGCGAGAGCTGCAAACAAGTGATGCCCGCACGGTCGTCGTGACACGAGGTTTCGAATCGGCTCGGCGGGAGCCTCCTTCTCCCTGGGACCCGCGCATTTCCCGGGAGCCTGGGCCTCCTGTGGAACCCGCAACTTCAAGATTGACGGCACGCTAGGGGATGACCAGTTCGAGGTTGTGAATGCGCGGGCCGTCGTTTAGTTCCCGCAGTTGTAAACGGACCTTGCGACCGAGCAGCCCCGACGCATTGCTAAAGCGGTATTCGACGATTTGGGTATCGCCGGGGGCGAGGTTCGCGAACGGGCGATATTGGCGCTCCCGTCCGGGGACGCTCGCCAGCCCGCGAAAGCTGAGAATATCCCGCGACCGGTTCGTCACCGTTTGGCGTAGAATGAGATCCCCCGATTTGACGAGAGGCACCACCGACACGTCGACGTCGGAAAGTGCCAGATTGAGCGAAAGCGGTATCGACAGGAAGTAGTGCACCCCACTTACCGCGAGATCAATCTCCGCGGCGATGCGTTTGACACCCGCGGGCTCGCTGTAGGGATACGTGATCGTCACGCTGGACGAGTCGATGCGCTGCGGCATCAAATTGAAGTTGATCTCGCGGGCCGACACTTTCCAGGAATTCGGAGGCTTTAACCTTACGCGCGCCGTGAGCGCCCCGGAACTTCGGTTCGCGAGTTCCAAGGTATGCGTGCCCGCCCCGGTCCCCAACTCGATTGTGTCCGGCGACAGTTGAACCGACTTGCGAAAGGCCACCAGCCACGTCGGCACCCGGTTCACGAAAATCGGAGATCGCGACACGCGAACGACCTGACGACCGGTCTCATCGCGGGCGAGCGCAGTCGGCCTGCCCCACAAATCGATCTGGCGCGTCGCGCCGCCGAGCTGAATCGAATACGGGATGCCGCCGGTGGGCGCATGTGGCGCCCAGAGGACGAGTACCGAATCATCACCGCGGTCGAACACCAGACACCGTACCCCGGGTGCCACACGCAGCTCGCCGGCAGGCGACCCATCACCGATCAAGTCGGCAATCGTACGGAATACGACATAGGCCTCGAGGGGTTCGGTGATGCTTCCTGTTGCCGTTTCGCGCACCCTCCACGTCTGTGGTACATACACGGTGTCCGCTCCCGCGTGACGGGCCTGTACGACCCGAAGGGCCCAGTCGATGAGCCGGCTGTCTCGTTCGTACGTCTCGATCGGCAGCGGTTTTACAAATGCCGCCACGCGATCATAGCCAAACGCCTGGTGCGGCCCGAGGTGCTCGGCGAAGAAGTCCGGTCGCACCTGGTTGCCCAGCGACACGACCAACTGCTCGCAAGGCAGTTTTTCCTTCGGCGCGGCGACCATCGCCGACGCCGGACCTGCGAGCTGAGGTATGGTCAACACGGGCCGCAGGGCTTCGCGCAACCGAACCAGCGCTTTCGGGAAGCGATGGTCCGCAACCACTTCCGGGTCGTCGTCTGCCCCGAGCTGCCACCATCTGAAAACACTCGCGGATGGGGCGACGACGGCCGCCAGGCGTTCCTGCCAACCGGACGGATCTTCGGCGAAGATCTCGAGCAATGACCGTTTGCCGCTCCCGAGAGGCACCATGTCGCGCGGCGGGGCGACGAACATCCCCGTGAGCACGAAGTTCTCTTTTACGAGATCCTGACGGAGTTGATCGGCCGCTCGTCGCTCGGCATGCGTCGCGGACTCATCACTGTTACCCGGCCAGACGGGGAGCTTGGCCGATCGTGCGATCTGATGCGTCAGCAGGGCCAATTCCGCCGCCGGGTCGCTCCGGGCGTCCGGATCGATAACGATACCGAACGGTCTGGCGACCGAGTCGGGGTCTCCGTGACGCGGACCCAGCACGGCAAACGTGATCTTGCGTTGCGTGAGAAGAACGGCACCGGACATGACGTCCAGCCGGGCGAAGTAGACGCCCGGCGACACATTGCCGAGATCGATTCGTTGCGGCGTATCGTCGT
>JADFHG010000046.1 GCA_022567365.1 Planctomycetota bacterium
GGAAAACTCGGAGGCCGTCCGTCATCTTCGTCGGTATCTGGCGCTTGCGCCCGACGCAACCGACGCCGACCTTGTCCAGCAGTACATCGATCGGTCCGCCGGCAAAACGGCCGGGAAGAACGGAGCGTCATCGCCGTGACACCCGGACCACGACATCTCGCCTTTCCCGCATTGGCAGCCTTCGGCGGCGTATTCTTTTTGTCGGGCTGCGCTACCTATGTGCCGGTCCCCAAGGCATATCACCACTCGAACGCTCGGTTGTCCGTTGCGCCGCCGTCGGGATGGCTCCGCTACCAGGATACGGGGGCCGCGTTCGTCATCACACGAGACGGCCTACAACTGGAGCGCATCCGCATCCGTGTGGTGAGAATCGGAAAGAAGCTCGGATCCTCGAGACGCGCGTACCGATCGGACATGCTCCCCCATGAAATCGCGCAACTCACGCTCGGTCTCATCGAGGCGCGAAGCGAAACGAAGGGCTTCAAGGTCCACGATATCGAACTCGCCGAAGTCGTCGGCCGAGACGGGTACAAGGTCGATGCCACGTTCAGAACCCGACGCGGGCTTCGCAAGCGGTTGCGCATTTACGGAGCGGCCGTAAATGGCTACGTCTGCGAGTTTCACTTTCTCGCCGCCGACCCGGTCTACTTCGAGAAGTATGCCCCGGATTTCGAGGCGATGGTCGCGTCCGCGAGGATTACGGACGGGGAGTAGCGTTTCGACTCACGCCCGGGCACCGCGTGGAAGTTCATGTGCACCGCGCCAGACCCTACGGCGAGGCGCCGCTCAGGGAAACCGGTCGTGGGGTTACGTCGATGGCATTGGCTTTCGTTGGAGGTGTCTGCGCATCGTACTCGGCGCTTTCCGGCGGTCCAATGATCAGACGCTGCTCGAGTCGGACAAGCCAGTCGGCGGCATCGAGCCGTTCCCCCGATCGAGACGCCGCATTGGCGCCGCCATCCATTCTCGTGCAGTCGGGAACCACCCAAGTGCGCGCGATGCCGTTTCGCGCACACGTCTCGGCAAGCGCGGCGCTCGCCGCGATGACCATCCACGCGCGACGCAGAATTGTCCGCTCCGAGCGGCGATCCATCCAACGCATGAGGCCCGATCGACCGCACGGGGCACTGTCGGACTCGCGTAGAAAGACAACGTGCGGGGCGCCCAGTCGATCCGCGATCAGCGCACCGGCGACGAGTCCGTGTCGAGACGGACATATGGAGATCACGCGCTCGACGCGCCAGTCCTTGTTGATCGTCTCGGCGCGCCGCAGCATGGCTCGCCGGGTCAGCGCGTGTGCCAGCGCCGTCCACGGGCCGCGATGGATACCCGTGCCCAGCGGGCTATCGACGTAATCAACCAACAGGTCGGGGCAGCGTGCGCGATCGGCCGCACCGGGCAGGGGCGCATAACGAGTGAGCACGCGAAACGCCCGTCGAGGCGCCGATTGCAGCCACGCGGCCATGGCATTGGACGAAGGATTGTCCACGGGCGGCCAATCCCATGCCACGACGAGCGTTCGAGGGATTGGGGCGGACTTCAGATTCCAGCGCGGAAGGGGCACATCCGCCGACTCGCCACCGAAGTAGCCGCGCAGCCGTTCGACGAACACCTCGGGGGAACGCTTGCGATCCGCGCGACCCCTCACATACCCAAACCACCGCGCGATGGTGATCCACTCGCTGATGAGCACGGCGTTTGCGAAGTCGAGAAGGCGCCCGGTTCGTTCCGCGACTCGACGCGCGATCGCCGCGTGCTGTTGAACCAATACCGCAAGCCCCCCAAGAAGCGCCAGGCCCGCGGTCCACGGCGCATCCGCCGCAATCCCGATCATAGCGACCACGACAAATCCCACCGCAAGTGCATGACGGCGCGTCGTGAAACGGTGCGCCGATCGCGAAAGATCAATCCGCCCACGCCCGCGATTGTATCCGTGGAATTGACGAAACACCTGCCTCAGCGTGGTTCGCGGCCGCCACGCCACGACCGCTTCGGGCGCAAACGCAAAGCTGACCGGCGGCTCGAGACGGCGTATCTTCATGTCGAAGAGTGTGTCCTCGGCGGCGTAAAGCCAGTTCGGAAACCCCCCCGCGCGTTCCCACACCGACCGACGAAACGCCATGGATCGTGCGCTCGGGTTGAATCGCGTCGCGTCGATCGCCTTGAGCTGCCCCGGCATCGTGAGTAGGCCCACGATCCGCTCGAACCGTGTGTGCGGCTCGATTCGATAGTAACCGCCGACGAACTCGATCTCGGGATCGTTGAACGGTGCGGTCAGATTCGCCAGCCATTCTTCGTTGGCGCGGCATCCGGCGTCGATACACGCGATGACGTCGTATTGTGCGGCGCGAATGGCCCGGTTTCGGCCCTCGGCGATGTTGCAGCCGTGGGACTCGTGGAAGCGCACCCAAGACCATCGACGGACGAGTCCTCGAATCCGCGAGAGTGCTTCCGTGTCCGAACCGCCATCGACAACGACTACTTCGTCGGGCAAGCGAGTCTGGTTGGCGAGGCTTTCGAGCATCGTGCGAAGCCCGTCGACGTCACCGGCAACGGTGCAAACAACCGATACCGGCGCGGACGTGCTGCGCATAGGCGCACGTTGCGCGTCTGCCGTCTGCCAACCAGTCGCGAGGCGCGCCTGCGCATTATGGTTCCCTGCGCCGGTCGCTCGATCGCATTCCCCGTCGGCGGCTTCCAAAGCGCCAATGGTGTGGGCAACGCATTCGCGCGGCTTGCCGACCGCGCCCGCATGATCGCCTTTCGCATTGTTTGATGATTCCGACTCGCCGCGTCCTCGCGCTGCTTGCGGCGACGTGCGATAGCTCCCTTTCGCCGGTCCGCACGATGACACCACCCGCTCGAAGACCGACGCCAACTCGACCGCTCGATGCGACCGCGCGAACGCGGCCACCCCGGACCACGCGCCTTCCACCAAGGGTACTTGCCCCCTTGCCGTTTGCACGAAGGCGCGAGCCACGGCTTCGTCATCATCAGACCCGCACACGATCGCGTTTGCCCGCGCGTCGCGCAGAATGTCGACGGCTGGATTGGCGGGGTCGAGCGCGGCAATGATCGGTCGCTTCAGTGCGAGATACTCGAAGAGTTTGTTGGGCACCTGCAGATCGGATCCCGCGCCCTGCGTTCCCGCCAGGAGCAGCGCATCGCTGGCCGCCATGTAGCTGATGGCTTCGCCGTGACCGACCGAACCGAGCACGGTCACGTTCGCCGCCACACCCGCCGACTTTGCCATCTGCCGGAGCGACTGACCGTCAAACGTGTCCGACCCGATCAACACCAACCGGATCCTTTTCGCAAGACCGGCCTCGAGTGCATCAAGCGCCCGGCGAAGCCCCGCGAACCAGACGCCAGGTGATCGAGCGCCGTAGAACTGCCCACAATGCGTCAGCGCGATGTCATCGGGCGCCCACGCGCGTCGCGGTTCGATCGAATCCAAGAGCTCGGGATCGTACCCGTTGAGTATGGTCGAGCACTTGTACCTCGCGCCGGGCAGGCGGCGGCGGATCGCTTGTTCTTGGGTCGGCGTGTTGCACACGATGTGGTCGGCTTGGCTTATGGCGAGCCGTTCGAGGGCGGCGTCCCACAGTTCGAGGCTCGCATACTTGCCGTCGCGAAACGGATTGCCGCGCCACGGGTCACGAAAGTCCGCCACCCAGGGCACGTGCGTAAGGCGGCTGATCATCATGGCGATGAGATGGGCGCTCGCATAGGGTGACGTCGAGTAAATGACGTCCGGGCGCCGATGGCGCACCGCCCGGATCCCCCGCACCACTGCGGGGACCACCCACCCGGTGCGCGAATCCGGGGTCATCAGGAACCGGCTGATCCAGTCGCGAAGTGACGCCCGCGCGGCACTTGCCGCACTATCGTTCGGCACCGAGCCGCCGTTTCCATACACGGCTGCTGCGGCGTTTGCCTTGGCTCCGTCGCCGCGATCTCGGACAAACGATAGGGACGCAATCGCCTTGACCCTTGCGACGACGTCCACGCACGGCGTGCGCAGAATCTCCGTGTGCGATGGGATTTTCCGCAGCAGCGCATCGTCGCTCGATTCGCCCGACGGCTCCACCGTGATTACCGTCGCGTCCCAGCCCAGGCGGTCGAGGTGCCGGACGAACCCGAGCGTGCGAAACGTCCCGCTTCGTTGGATCGGGGGGAAGGCGTAGGCCACGCAAAGGAAGCGTCGCCGATCAGGATCGCGCTGGTCCGACTTGCACTTCATGGTTTCGATTGATCCGAAATTGCGCTCAAGACGCGGCGTGCGATGATGTTCGGCGCCTTCGCGCATAAATGCACTGCGCTAAGGAAACGATCGGCCGTACGAACGGACGCAGAAATCGCCATGCCTGAGCACACAGCGTCCAGCCCATGTGCCGCCAGGGGTATATGTCGGACAGGTGCCCCCGTGCCGGAAAGAGAACCGCCGCGAGATACCCGAGTCGATGGCGAATGCCGCGCGCGCATGCGAGATTCACCAGGACGTGACGGACGGGCGACGCGGCGTCGCGCGGCGCGTGGGCGAGCGCCAGCCGATCCCGCCATCCGCCGCGCTGCGCGCTCAATGCGTTTCTCACGTTGGCGGGGAGGATCGGACCGAGTAGCGCTCCCGCGCGGTCGAACGCCCGCCTGACGGGAAGCGAGACCCGCCACTCGGTGGAGAGTTCGACGACCTTGTTCCATTCGATCGCCCCGCCGGCCCACTCCACGTAACGCTTCAGGTCGTACAACCAAAGCAGCCGCGCGCAACCATGATACGCAGCGTGGGCCGCGAGATGCACCAACATGCGCTCGCGCGACGGGATCAACGCCGTGGCCGAACCGATCGGCACCGGCTGCGCGTTTGCCCAAAACGAACCCTCTTCGATGAAGTGTGCAAGGTGCATGGGGCGAAGCGGTCGAACGTGCAGGTCGATACGCACCGGCATCGGCGAGTCCATCACCAGCTCGGTCTCGTAGTAATATTTTGGGAAGAAGTTGTCGCGCACGAGTTCCGCGCCGCGGTGGCATCCCGCCGCCAAGAGAACCTCGATCGTTTTGTCGACGTCGCCGCGCCGCACCAGAAGATCGACGTCGCCCATCGGTCGCAGGTCGGGACGGTCGTAGATTGTCAGGTTCAGGGCTGCGCCCTTGAGCAAAATCACCGGCACTTGCGCGTGGTTCAGCGCAACGACGAGTCGCTCCAGTCGGCTCATCGCGTTGAGCGTATGGGCGGCCGCCAGGTGTGCGCAACGTCGCAGCTCGTCGACGAAGACAAGCGGAGCGTCGCTCGCATCAACCCGGTTCCGAGCAAGCACAAGCCCCGCAAGCCCGGCGTTTCCCAATCGCCGCGCGAGGCGTTTCCATGATTCGGGCGTTTTCGGTAGCAGCGCGTGCGGCGGCCCGTCCGGGCGCAACCACGCCGCCAATTCGTTCATCAAACCCGCATTGGATTCCGGTAATGCATTCACGCGGTCTGCGCCATTTCGCGATTGTCCCGTCGTATCGTTTGTTCGACGAGCGCGCAGGTCGCCCTCAGATCGCCCGTCGTCAGTCGATAGCAGGCCGCGCCTCGGATCAACCCGGCAATGACGTCCAACCCCACCGCACGGCAACGAAGGAGATTGAAGCACACGTAGTGAAGCTGAAAGGCCGCCTCGCTTCGCGTTATGGGGCGCAGCTCCGGCGCCGCGCCCGCCTCGAACTTCGGAAAAATGACGTAGCGAATCGGACAGGGTCGCCCCACCGCGTCCGCCCTGACGTCGGTCGGCGAAATGAACGATACGTATCCCTTCGCTCCCTTGAGGTGATGGCGGCCCTTGGATACCGCGATGCCGAGCGCTTCGACCGCGGCGAAACCGGCGCGCTTGATGCAGATCGCGCGGGGGTAGGGATGAAGTTGCAGCGTGTCGGCGTGGACGAGCGCGAACTCGTCGCAGAGATAACGCCAGCCCCGCGTCAAGAAACCCAGCGTCAGCGTGGACTTGCCGGCCCCCGAAGCGCCGGGAAAGATCACGCCGGCGCCATCGAGCTCCATCGAGCACGCGTGGAGCTGGAGGTATTGCGGCATGACCCGCGGCACCTCCCAGTTCAACGACCATTCGATGTAGGGAAGCAGCTCGTCGAATCGCAGCGGCTCGAACTGAACGCGCCCGTTCACCGCGACCTCGAACCGGCGGCGACGACGCAGCGACGGCGGACGACGACGAACCGACACGGCGATTTCGTTTTTTCCCGCCGTCTGCGTCTCACATCGCCCGTAGATACTGCTGTATTGCTCGAGCAGTGGCCGGATCCCGGTCGTCAACGACGCGTTCACGACGCCGATTCCGAAATGCCGGGTCTCGCGTTTGCCTAGAAGGTAAGCCATCACGCCGGCAGTCCCTCCGATTCATGCGCTGCGACGACGAGCCCCAATGCGACAAGTTGCCCGATGAACCGCTCGACGTTGTCGGACGCCGCCTCCAGCGCGACGTCGTAGCGCTCGGTGAGATCCTCGGCGATCGCCCGCGCGTCATGCGCGCCGTCGCACGCCTTCCAGATGGAGAACGCCGTTTCGTTGAGCCGATGGGTATTCGCCGTGAGCGCGTCGTAGATCAAACATTCGCCGTCCAGCTCGTGTTCGATCAAATCCCCGCGACGAACGTAACGAGCACCGGCGACTGAGGGCATCGAGAGATCTCGCTTCTCCTCTGATTCGCGACGGTCCGCGTCGGCGCGCCGCAGGGGCGTCGGTGGAGCGATTTCAGTCCGCATCGGCCACGACCTCCGTGTGACTACCATCGTTGGAATCGCGGAATCCGCGTGCGATGGTCCGCCAGAATACGGCGCTGTTGACGCAGAGGTCGGGCACACGACGCCCGTCAAGAAAGACAGTCGGCGTCTCGCTCACCGCGAGGCGCCGGGCCAACGCCCGGTCCTCCGCAAGGACCGTCTCGACGCGGCTGTCGTTCATCGCCGAGCGGAGCCGTTCGTGGTCGAGCCCTACCGCGCGCGCCAGCGCGGATAGCGTTGTTTCAAGATCGTCGCCTCGATGGTCGAAGAGCGTCCGCAAAATGACATCGACCTCGGCATCGCTCGATTGAAGAAGCACCGCGACCGCCGCCCGCGCGGCGGGGCTTTGCGTTTCCTGCGATCGGTCGTCGAAGACGTTGGTCGATCCTCCGGACCGCCCGGCGATGTAGCGATATTCCACCTCAACGTCCGCGGGGAGTTGCGGGGCGATTCGCCCGCGCCAGCGCTTGTGGAAACACGCGGAAGAACCGGCATCGAAATCACAGAAAATGACAACGCGCGGCACGTTACGGCGAGACGCGGGGTCGCGCCGGGGAATGTCCACCGCCGGTCGGGCCAGATACTCGCGCATCACGAACGACTCGTCGTTCTCCAGCGCCGCGATGACCTGCTTGTATCCATTGGCCTTGTACCATTGCCGCCGAATCTCGACATTCGCATCGAAATAGGCCCAAAATGAAAACGCCGCCGCGGTGGCCGCGAACCCGGCGACGGCGGCATGCGCCCCGCCGATCCGCCGGTGCTCCCACGTATCCGCAACCGCGCCGCTATCGGCGCGTCCTCTGACCGCAACAGCGCGGCGGTTCGCCCCTGCAAGCCACAGAGTTCCCGCGAACAGCGCGAAATTGAGCACATGTGCCGCGATGCACAACGTGCACCATGCCGCGAGTTGGACGCCCATGACGCCGACGAAAAAGACCGAAACGCCAATACCACACGCCAACCCGCCAAGCGTCACGCGCCACAACCACAGCGGTGTCCGGCCGATGCGCATTACGCCCGCAAACCAAACCGCGACGGCCGCGAAATATACCAGACCGATCAGCGACGTCGGAACGAGGACGATTCGCCCACCGAGCACGACGTCGAACGAACCCCACCGGCTGTCCACGACCTCGCTGCAACGGGTGCTCGTCGGCGTCGTCGGCTCGCATAGTCGAAGCAAGAAGGAAGTCCCGTCGCGCGGAGCGTCCCACCCGCCTTCGTGCGCGGTCAGCAGGGTGCCGCAGACCCAGCACCCCGCGAGCGCGGCGGCCACGATCGTCGCGATACCGATGTTGGATTTGAATCGGTGCATTGCTACCCACGGCGACGTGCCGTCGAAGTTACTGGCACGTGTTGGCCGTACAACTCAGCCCGGCGCAACAAGCTTCCTGCTCACCTCCAAGACCGCATGCATGGCCCGACGCATAGCAACTGTGGTTGCTTCCCGCGGCATATGCGTCCTCGGCCAAGAACGTCGTCAGTAGCGGCGCGATGAAGGCGAGCTTTGCCCCACGACGCACAATGTCGCGACGAGACGGTCGCGCAGCGTTGGCGTCGCCACGATCCTCCGGTGACGCGCCGCCTTCACTGTTTGCCGCTGAGCGGTTGACGTTCATTCCTCGTTGATCTCGGCGCGGGCACCCCGCGCATCGTGTTTATCGGATGATCGGGTGCTCGGATGAAGCCGATGCGGCTTCTATCGGGCCTTGCGACCATTGCGTGGAACAAGGCCTCGGCGAAGCGTTCTTGCCGTTCGGGGGTCGACGGCCCATCCGCCTTACGACGACCGCTTGTCTGCCGGATTGTCCGTCCTTGGGAACAAGCTAGGTGGGGCGACGCATTGCGGCAGACCGTTCATTCACCGCGCGAGACCCCGGGATGACCTGGGATCGATTCGTTCTTCTTCACGGTGGCGATCCATTATCGGACGCCGCTCCGCCCGGTGAAGAGAGATTGGTCACCGGACGGGCTTGGACGGCGGCTCATGGCCATGGCCCAATGGCGGGGTCCGGGCGGTCGGTCGATCTCCGGCGACGCCGACGGCCCGACGGCCGGGCAATCGACTGAGCAAGCAATGGGATCATCTCTGCCTGCTCGAAATCTTGTTTGGGTAGTTCGTGCGATGGCCGGTCGTTTGATGTCCAGCTTCCCGGCGATCATCTGCACTCGCGAACAGTTGCACGATTGTGATCGGGTAACGTGCCGAGCGGAAGACAAGGCATTCCGGAAACCGAGCCTGAGCGCGGATTCAGGCCGGACCGAGGCAGCGCGGTGTTCCATTGTCGCCGCTATGCCTTTCGCGCGAGAGGTGGATCCGCAGTCCGAACGATCAGTCAGATCGTTGCACGATCGGCAATCCGAACCCGCTTTCAGCGTCGGCGCGTTGGGGCTGTGCGACGTATGGCGGCAAGCCCGAGCAGCATGCCGAGGATGGGAATGAACCCGACGGCGCCGCATGCGACACCGCAGGGTGTGGGTGAGGCGTCGGCACTGTCCGGCGGCAGGTCGGCGCCGGGTGGAGGGTCGCCAGGGACGGGGGTGTCACCCGCTGATGGAGCAGGCGTATCATCGGGCGATGGGGCGGTGTCCTCACTCGCTGCCGGCTCGCTGCCGCTGTCCGTTGACGGTTCGGTGTCGTCGGCCGGCGTCGCGGCGGGCGCGGTGTCATCGGCAGGTGGTACGTCTGCGGGTGCAGGGACATCGTCATGTGCCACATCCGCGGGTGCGTCGGGTGACGCCGCTGGTTCCTGGGGCGGCGGCGCATCGTCGTTGTCGAGATCCTGATCCGGCGACGGCGCCGGGGCCTTGGAGGCTCGGACCGTTACGAGCACGGTCGCGACATCAACGTCGGCCGGCTGGATCGCAATAACGCCGACCGCGTCGCTGCCGGCTTCGATGTCGCTACGATCCACGAGGACGGTGTGGGGCACGACGTCATCGGGTCCGGCGGAGGTGCCTGCGTCCGGCGTGACGGTCAACCATGGTTGATCGGTATCGATTGTGTAGATCAGCACGCCGTCGCCGACGTTGTGGACCGGCAGTGTAGCCGACTCGATCGTGTCACCGAAATCGATGCCGTCGTCGGGTACATCGACGCCGATCTCCGGTGGATCCGCAGGCGGCGGCGGTGGTGGAGGTGCGACGTCCTGAATGACGACCGGCACGGTGGCCGTGACGTCACCGAGGCTTGCGGTGATCTGGATGGTCGTATCGCCGACGACGTCGCCGGCCGTAAAGACACCCGGCGCGTCGAAGGTGCCTGCACCGGCGGGGTCGACGGCCCATTGGGCGTCGGCGGTGACGTCACCCGGTTCGGCGAAGTAATAGGACGCGACGGCGGTAAAGACAGCCGTGGTGTTTTCGACGACGACGTCGGGGCCGGTCAGTGTAATGTTGACGAGTTCCGGCTCCGGCAGTTCACCGTTAATGAGCGTGAGTCGCCTGTTGACCGGAACGTTGACCAGGGCAGTTTCACCACCACCGGGCCAAGTCACGGTCAGTTGATCCACGAGCTCGGCGTCACCGAGGCCGAAGTGCTGCACGAGCGTGCTCATGGACTTGAAACCGATACCCGCGATGACTTGGCGGACTTGTTGGGTCGATCCCACGCTGACTTCGGTCCATGCGCCAACCGCGTGCGTATTAGGCCCGAGCCCGACGAGGTCGAGCTCGAGCCAGTTGCGCGTTTCGCCGGCGTGGTTGATGTAGAGTCGGATGGGTTCGTTGATGCTCTCCAGGAGCAGGTCGAGATCGCCGTCGCCGTCCACGTCGGCCACGGCGGTGCAGAAGGAGGGTCCGGGGTGAGCGACACCGAGTGCTTCGGCTACGTCCACTGCGGGGAAGATGCCGTTGTAGTCGTAGAGTCGATTCTCCGCATTGCTGTTGCAAACGTAGAGATCCTGATAGCCGTCGTTGTCGTAGTCGAAGAAGGCTACGCCCCATCCGAGACCGAAGGAGCCCATGCCCGCCGACTCTGCAGACTCGGCGAACGTACCGTCGCCGGCGTTCATAAACAGCACGTTGCCCGCGGGTGTGTTGGAGCAATACATGTCGGAGAAGCCGTTGCCGTCGAGATCGGCAATCGCGGTTCCCATACAGCCGATACACGCCGCCGTACCCGACGCGTCGGTGACATCGATGAACGTGCCGCCGACATTGCGGAAGAGGTGGTTGCTGTAGTTCGTGCAGTCTTCACCCTTGTCGGTGCAAAGGTAGAGATCGACGAGCCCGTCACGGTCGTAGTCGAACCACGTCGCCTGGAACGTCGGATCGGCGCCCGCGTCCACGCCGAGCGCCTCGGCGACCTCTTCGAACGTCCCGTCGCCGAGGTTGTGGTAGAGGCGGTTGTGTGGCTCGCTCGGTAAGGAGGTTCGGTTGGACACGTATAAGTCCAGCCATCCATCGGCATCGTAATCCGCCCATGCACAACCTTGCCCTTGACCGTCGTCGCCGACACCGGCGGCAAGCGTCACGTCCGAAAACGTCCACCCGCCGTCGTTGCGAAGCAAGACGTTGGGCGCGCCCCTTCTCGAGATATAAAGATCCAGGTCTCCGTCGCCGTCGTAGTCGGCCGCGGTGACACCCGACGCGAGCGGGATCGATGGTATCCCGCTGAGCGGCTCGCGGTCCGTGAACACGCCGCGGCCGTCGTTCTCGTACAGGCCGAGGTGCCCATCGGCCGCGCCGAGCGTCACGATGTCGGGGTCGCCGTCACCGTCCAGGTCTGCCATGGCGACGCCGAACCCCCACGGATGCGGCGGTACCGGGGTATAGACAATGCCGCGAGCCGCCGCCTCTTCCGTAAACGGTGTCTCGCCGGCGGCAACCGGCGTGAACGTCACCGCCGTCGCGACGGCGCAGCACACCAACCGACTCACACACGTATTCATGGCGGAGCGCTCCCAAACACAGCCCGTACCCGACATTGCGAATCTTTCCAACCTCAAGCCGCCATCGTAGCCGGATGACCCACTCGATTCAAGCGAAAACGACCACTGCTGGTGCGTCGGGATCGTCAAGCGGCGGGTCACCCGGGCGGCGCATCTTCATTATGGGCGCCGTCGTTCAGGCGGCGACCTCGATTCTCGCCGCCAATCCGCCTGACGGAGCCATTGACCCGCGCCAAACGAGCGCTCCGGTACGGTCCGAACCCG
>JADFHG010000047.1 GCA_022567365.1 Planctomycetota bacterium
ACGGTTGCGGTTCGGATAGGAGGACAGCCTTCCCAAACGCGCTCTTAGCGTTGCCGGTCGCTCGCTCCACACGACGATCCGTCAGACTGTTACGCCCGCCGGCGGTGAAAGTTGTCGCATCTCGTCGATTCGGCAACGCTTGCGCCTCGGTCGGCGCGGGCGGCCGTCCCGATCGCTTGGGATATCCTAGCAGACTTTAGCAGCCTGTTGAAGAACTCGGCGTAGCGTCCGCCCCCCGTGGCGGACGTGGCTGTCGAGATCGCTATCGCCGTCATACGGTCGCCACGAGGGGCGGACGCTACTTGCGCTGGCGAAAAGCACTTCTTCAACGGGCTGTTAGCGCATGTCCAAGCAACCGGAAGGGCAAGTGGACGTTGCCCCTCCGCAAGGGGTTTCGGATCGCGACATGTGACACATGCGTTGCGCGATCCGGGGGGTGCGGACGGGGTTTCGTCCGATAGCCTGGGTGTTGGGGGTGGCAGGCGGGAATTCGCGACGGGGCGCTCCCGAGCGCGAAAGGCGATCCGTCCGCGACCGGACGGTCCATAAGTCGTATCTATGCAGGCAACTCCGCGCCAAGATACTCGTCGTACGTGGCCGCACCGTTGAGCAGGTCGATGACTCGGAGCACGTCGTTCGCGTTCGTCGCGCCGCTGCGATCCGCGTCCGTTTGATACGCCGGAGGTGCCGTTTCGACGACACCGTTCAGGACGTCGATCAGGAAGAGCACGTCGTTGGCGTTGCTGAGCTTGTCGTTGTTGACGTCGGCCGGGAGGTAGCCGATCCGCGTGACCGCGCCGGTCGGCCAATGGGTGATCGTCGTCCACGCCTCGGTTGGAATGAAGTCGTCGAAATGAACGGTGGCCGTGTTGCCATCCACTGTCACATCGGTCACGGTCGGTGCGTCGCCCGGCGGACTGACGACGACCGCGAAGTCCTCCGCGTTCATCTCGCCGGGAGGTTCATCGAACGTCAACGCGATCGAATCCCAACCCGCGGGGTCGCTGCCGTCCGGCGCCGACGGCTGCCGCGCGTCGATGGTTCCGCAGGCGGGGGTGCTCGGGACTGGGTTGATACCGAAGACGTACGCCGAGCCCGAGTTGCAGTCTGGGTCTTCAGGGCACGCGTCGTCGTTCCTGTACGCCCCGAAAAATGCCACGTGGCCGCTGACGGACACTGAGCGGCCGAACAAATCACCCGCTGCGGCGTCGGTTGAAGTGAGCTTCTGCTCTTCGACCCACATACTCCCATCGTAGCGGTACAAGTACGCGGAGCCCGATTCGCCTCCCGCGTCGTCGTCATGATACGCTCCGACCGCAGCCACGTTTCCGCCGATGGACACGGAGAGGCCGAACCAGTCGGATTCCGCGGCATCCGATGCGGTCAGCTTCTGCTCTTCGACCCACGAGCTCCCATCAAACCGAAACACGTACGCGGAGCCCGAGTCGTCGCCCGCGTCGTTGTCGAGGGATGCTCCCACGATGGCCACGTCTCCGCCCAAGGATACGGATCCGCCGAAATGGTCACCTGCAGCAGCGTCGGAGACGGTGAGCTTCTGCTCTACGACCCACGTACTCCCATCGAACCGGTACATGTACACAGAACCGGAGTCGCAGTCTGGGTCTTCAGGGCACGCATCGTCGTCCAAGTAGGCTCCGACAAACGCCACATCTCCACTGACGGATACCGACCCTCCGAATCGGTCGCTGTCGGCGCCGTCTGGCGCGGTCAGCTTTTGGTCGTTGACCCATGTGCCCCCCTTGAACCGAAACACGTATGCGGAGCCGGAATTGAATCCCATGTCGTCGTCGAAGACCGAACCGATCAAGGTCACGTTTCCGCTGATGGACACCGAAATACCGAAAAAGTCTGACGGCGCACCGTCTGGCGCGGTCAGCTTTTGCTCTTCGACCCACTCGATCTCGTTGAACCGGAACACGTATGCAGAACCTGTACCGCTTTCTACGTTGATGTCCTGAGGCGAACCCACCACGGCCACGTCACCACTGATTGCCAATGTGTGGCCGAATCCGTCACTTGCGGCACCGTCCGAGGCGATCAGTTTCTGCTCTTCGACCCATGTGCTGCCGTTGAAACGGAATATGTACGCGGAACCAGACAAATCCCCTCCGTGGTCGTCGCCCGGAGCTCCGATCACGGCCACGTCGCCGTGGATGGACACCGAACGCCCGAACCAGTCGCCCTCATCGGCATCGCAGGCGGTGAGCTTGACGCCCTCGTTGACCCGACACTGCCCCTCGGCACGCTGGATCGGGACGATTGAGACGAGCAACAGCAACGCGAGGGAAACGAGCAGGCGTGACATCTTCATATCGAACCTCCGCCGGGAACGGACTCGATCTTGCACGAGCGTCTATCGTACCCGATTTCGATCAAGCGGTGCAACGCAAACATCCGATCCCCGCCCACCGGGCCAAAACCGCCGCAGCCCAGACCCAAGAACGCGACCTGACCACCGTTGACTGACGACTGAAAACCGAATAGCGATGGGTGTGTCCATATGCGTGGGTACAGCACCGCGGTTCGCCGCTGCCTGTAGCCCCGAAAGGGGCGGAAGTCCTGTAGCCAGGGGCGCAAGCCCTCGTTGTTCTACACAAGTTGCGGTCCGGCTCGGGCGTCGGGGCCGAAGAGTTGCCAACACCGGGCGAAGTCGCGCGTTCGTTGCATCCCGATCCAAATCGTTTGCGGGCCGGGCGGGGCGCTGCGCTTTCGGTTGACGTATCCGCCCAGTTGGGCCACCAGTCGGACCATTTCGCCCAAGCGAGGCGGCGCGCTGGGAGGTGCGGTTCGGTGAATGACAGTCCAGACCGATTTCCACTCCGCCGGCTCGAACACGGATTCACAGTCGATGTCCGGGCAACCCCGACCCAGGCGGCACACGTACAGCGTGCGCCAGGCTACGATCAAGTACACAGCCAAGCACGGCAACAACCGGTCGATGTGCTCAAACCGCCGCTCTTCCACACGGCAACCCGATTTCAGCACTCGGAAGAACACCTCGATCATCCAGCGCGTGCAATAGTATTGAATCACCTGCCGGACCTGCTCAATCTCGTCCACGGGCAGGCTGGTCAACAAGAGCCATTCCACGGGTACGTCATTCTCGGGCGGGTCCACCTCGCTCACGAGGACCACGTTCACTGTCACCGCAGGCAGCTTGCGATCCGCGCGCCAAGGCGGGCGGAGCGTCACTCGTGCCGCGCGAACCTCCATTTCCGCCTCACGCGAATCACGTGGTTGTCGGCGCCCCCGCGTCTCGCAATTGACTTTGGCCTTTCGCCCTCGGACCTGGATCGTGTGCGTACACAATACCGGCTGCGCGAGAACATGCTCGCGCACGTATCTTTCCGCGGTTTCCCGGCCGTTTCCCCGCTGCAAAGCACGGTTCTGGCCGGCCCGAACGATCCAACCGACACCGTGCGCTTCGGTCGTTGCTTCGGTCAGAAGTTCGTAGATGTCCGCTTCACTGTCGGCTACGCAGACCAGTTGCGTGGACGGACAATGCTGCGCCTCTTCACCTGCTCGCCGGAACGCTTCGACCCATCGATAGCTTTCCTTCTCTTCGATCGGAGTGGCCGCGCGCTGCCCACGCGTCATCGAGGCGCATCGTTCGCCCGCCTCGTCGCGGACCCACGTCAGCGCATGGACCGTTCCCAGCGGCGTGCCATCCGGCGTGAAGGCGTGCAAGGGATGCAGCAACACGCCCCAGCGCGCCCCGCCATCCAAGGGTCCGGCCCCTGTCACCTGTTGCTCCGGTCGTGTCACTTCTATCTCCGAGGTGTCCTGGACGAGCAGGACCACCGGATGCGAAGCGATGCGTTGCCGCGTGGCATCGAAGTGCGGCTGGAGAATGGCCTCGAAAGTCGCCTTCTCATTGTCGAACAAACGATAGGCGGCAGTCATCTCGGCGTGCCCGCCGCAGGCCGCCGGAATGCTCGCCGTAGGATGCCCTCCCAACTGCGAGAGCACCTCCCTCAAGCGATTGTTCAAACGTTTGTCCTTCAGGTCCGCCGTCTTCATCTCGTCCAATACCCAGGAAACCATCATCGGAGTCCATCCTTGACTCGTTTCGACACCCCGGACCCATCCATGAGTCCATCAGACCGTCCCAATCTACCAAAACCGAGGCGGAGATGTGTAGAACAACGAGGGCTTACGCCCGTGGCTACGTTCCGTCGCCCCTGCGGGGCTACCGCGTCCCCCTCCCGCCTATCTTCCGAAACCCCTGTCCGTAGCGGCGCCGGTCATTTTCACGGCGCAATCGCCGCGTGCACGTCAGTATTGCACCGTCCAGCCAATATGCCGTGTTCAATGGGTTTGGCCGACCTTACCGTCTCGGGATTGCCGACTGTTCCTGCTCGTTCGAGCCGACGGCTCGACCGGCAGCCCCGTTGCCGCGTCGATGTTTGGAGGTGCATCAATTAGGCGTCGGCGCATGACCCTACCCATCTTGAACTTGACGGTCCGTGCCCGTGGCACCTCGACCTTATCCATGGTCTTGGGGTTCTGCGCCCAGCGGGACTCGCGCATTTTGCTTTCAAAGACACCGAAGTCACGGAACTCGAGCCGATTACCGTTGCCGAGTTCGAGAATGATCTCGTCAAGGAATGACTGAAGTACGGCCCGCACGTCGGTACGTGTGAGCCCCCTCATGTCCGCAATTCGATCGATGAGGTCTTTTTTGGTTATTGTGGCCATGCCGACCTTGGATAGAAAAATGCAATCTGATGAGCACAAGACCTAGCAGGCCCGTCGATCTCAAATCGGCCGATTCGCCCGATGGGGCGCGACGAACCGCTGCTAAGGGCGCGCGTAAGATTAAAGTATCCAACTCGCATTGCGAAAGCAGCGAAAACAGGCTCTTTTCGCACGGAAACTGTGGTACTTATTCTTACGCGGCTGCTAAGCCTCTGAATGTGCCCTTCCGGAATCGCGCCCTCGAGACGCGCCCAACGCACGTAAGTCATCCTATCGTAAGGGGTTTCGTCGATCAAGACATTGTCGCGGCCAATCGCTCGCAGGTCGAAGTCCGAGCGAGACCGACGCAGGAGGAACAATCAGGATTCCGATCAGCGGTGGGCGCGGCCCCGTCGCGTCATCTCGAATCGGCGGGAGTAGCGATCACCTTGGTTGAAGCCGAATCCGTCACCCTGACGATCGTAGATGACCTCTCGATACGTCACCGACTCTTGCTGTGAGTGGTAGGCCATGCTCACGGGCCATTCCGAACGATATGAGTACTCGCCTCGAACAAACATCAAGTGCGGATTGAACAAGAGGTTTGGGTTTCCCCGGGCGTGGTTGCGATCGACACGGATCGGCGACGCGCATCCCATGAGCGTCGAAATGGCTGCGATAGCTATGGCATGGCACATTTGCCGCTTGGTGATCACGTTCTTTCCCCGAGATCCGCGGATTGCGAAGTCCGCGCTGAGACTTATGCAAGCGGGGTGCCCGATCGCCGGTGTCGTGGACGGCCCGATACACCCCGTCCTTGACGGAACACACGGCGGGTGAGGATCGGATCGTAGCGATTGGGCGGAGACTGGGGATTGGAGCGGCAACGACGCAATGGTGACGGGCGCGCAACCAAGCCTGGCGACCAACCGCCCGATCGGCGGCGAGTCCGGGAATGCAAGCGACTACGGGTGTGGTGCGTTATCGGCGGTTTCGGTCGGGCCGTTCTCTTTCGCATCCCCATCGGGAAGCCCATCGAGGAGTTCTTCGATCGTCAGAATCCTACTCGGGAGCACGTGGATCGATCCCGTGAGCTGGTTGACCGCCACCATTTCCGTGACCTTGTTCACCTTGCGGATCTCGATCGAAACGGGTCCGTTCATTTCTTTGATTATGGCCGTCGACCGGTATCCCATGGCGACCGTGACGCCGGAATAGATGGTTTTGCCGACGAGGAGTCGAGATGGCCTGGGGGGGTTGCCACATGACAGCAGTTGCTCTTTGCGTTCAATGGCCTCGGTGACTTCGAGTTCAGCCTCATCGGCCTTGAAGAGCAGTTCCGTGGCCTGTTCTTTCTGGGTCGACGTCAGACGTTTGATGTTGGCCATCAGGGGCTGAACCGACCCGCGGATTCGCTCGATCGCTTCCCGCTTCGGCCCGATCTCCGTGTCGATAGAAGCCACCTCCTCGAGGATTCTAGGGTGGATTCCGAGGAGGATGCGCGTGGGGACGTTGGCATCGCTACCAACGACGGCGGCGGCGATATCTTGTCGAGCGTAGTGTGTCCCACCGATCACCGCGCCGTGTTCGACAAGAAGCGATTCCTCCGCGTGTGTGAACGAGTGAATGACTTCCCGGGCGATCTTGATATTGGTCCCGGCCCTCACGTTCGCCTCGGAGCAGAACTTCGCGACAACCTCTCCACCTGCCGATATCCGCCCGATCCCCCGGCAAACGATGCCTCCGCGGACAATAACGTCCCTCTCGGCGTGCACCGTCGCCGCCTGAACGGCCTTGCCGATTGTGACGGACTTGGTCGTCTTGATTACGAAACCGTCCTCGACAAGTCCGTTGACCACGACGTCGATCACCGAGTCAACGTTTCCCGACTTGAAGTTCACGTCGCCGGCGATGTGAAGAACCTCTGTGATCGAGAGCGTGGCGTTTTCCAGCACGACCCGCCCAGCGACGCACGCGACGATTCGCGCCGCGTCATCGTCCGCGCGGGAAACCGAGTCCGCGAGAGTGATGTGCGAGGGTTGCCGCGATGCGTCGATCGCCCTGCCCAAGACGTCGACACCCGCTTTGGGCGGCACGGCCGGGGTTATGGTCCCGATTGTGGCCCCTTCCTCGACCGTTACGATCGAGTTCAGGGAGTAGTAGTTGACCGCAGCGTCGTCCTGCCAGTCCTGTGCCACCTTGTCGAACACGGGATCCCAAACGAACTCCTCGTCCTTTCCGTCCTCCAGAGCCCTCCCGCGCGCGACAATGAACTCATGAGGGGGTTCCCCTGTCTCGACCGATTGCAGGAATTCGTCGACGAGCGCCACGACGTCATCCTTCATTTCGATCTTGGCGGCTTCAAGAGCGTCGAGGATGGCCTGCCGCGTGGGTGCGGCCTCGTCGTCCGCGGGCCGCCAGCGGATCGATGCCTCGAGCTTATCGTCCGATATAACGACCTTGACCGTTTGCTGTTGTTCGGTTGTCGCTTCAGCCATATCGAGATTCCCGCCAACTGACGCCCGGCAGCGTTTCTACGCTCGGTGCGTCGTCCGGTGCGCACTTCTCGAACAGACGTGGGTTGCACCAATGTGTATCATCGTTCACCTGCCGCCCAAACTGAAAGGGACGGGTAGCCGTTCGAGAAAACGCGTGCAATCACGGGTCCCTCCGTACGGCACGTGTGTGTTCCGTCTCTCCGGGGTGGCCGTGATGCGTGCGGGGCGAACGTGCCGTCCGGCATCCGCTTCGCGCTGTTCCGGTCGCAGAACTTTACGGCGGCGATAATCGCCGCAATCTCACCGTCGCGGAGCCTCGATTATCGGGCGGTTTCCTCGTATAATGAGGCGTGTTCGACCCGAACCGGGTTGACGTATCGTGTATGGAGAATCTCCTATGATCCGAGTCCTCACCGTGTCCGTTGCCAAGTCGGGGATCGGAGTCTCGCCTCCTGCCGACGAAGCGAAGGACCGCCCGGCCGCGCCGTCTCGGACAGGTATCTCGGGACAACGAAGGGCAAGGTGGCCGTCGGGGTACGGCCGTTGCGGATTGCGCCCTGCGTTGCTGTTGGCGTTCGCCTGCTTGTCGCCGCCGCTTGCCGGGGTCTTTGCGGATGGCAGGCTGTTGGATTCCGTCATCGAGGCCGGCGCCAAGGCAGCCCTGGCTGACGGCGCCGGCTGCCTCGCGGCGGGCCAGGCGTCGGACGGGGGGTGGCAGGCATTCGGCCGGTCGCATCCCGCCATAACGGCGTTGGTCGTCAAGGCACTCGCCCAGCAAGCCGCGTTCGGCCCGGAGCACCCCGCCGTCCGGCGCGGCATCGAGTTCCTATTGCAATGGCTGCATTCCGACGGCGGCATCTATGTGGACGGCGAAGGGATGCGCAATTACCACACGAGTGTCGCTCTGTTGGCACTGTCGGCTGTTGGCGATCCGGCGCACGAACAAATCCGCGCCGGCGCCCAGGCGTTCCTCGAGAAGTTGCAGTGGGACGAAGCCGAAGACCACGCGACCTCCAGCACCTGGTACGGAGGGCAGGGATACGGCAAGCACAAGCGCCCGGACCTGTCGAATACACAGCTCATGCTCGAAGCGCTGCATCAAAGCGGGCTTCCCGCGAGTGATCCGGTATACAAGAAGGCGATGCGGTTCGTATCGCGTTGCCAGATGCTCAGCGAGACAAATGACCAACCTTTCGCACGGGGCAGCACGGACGGCGGTTTCGTATACACGCCGGTCAACAACGGTGAATCCAAGGCGGGCACCGAGATTATCGACGGCAAACCGCGGCTGCGCAGCTACGGATCCATGACCTACGCCGGATTCAAGAGCCTGTTGTACGCCGACGTCGACCGCAACGACGTTCGCGTGCAACGCGCGCTCGAGTGGATTCGTCGCCACTACACACTTGACCAGAATCCGAACATGCCGAGCTCTCGGTCGCAGGAGGGACTTTACTACTACTACCACGTGTTCGCGCGCGCGATGGCCACGTGGGGCGAAGAGCGGATCGTCGATTCACGCGGCAAGGTCCACCATTGGCGCGACGACATCTGCGCGAAACTCATCGCCTTGCAGCGACCCGACGGGAGTTGGTTCAACGAAAGCGACCGTTGGTACGAGGGCAACATGCATCTCGTGACCGCGTATGCGATGCTCGCGCTGCAGACGGCGCTCGCGGAACCTTCGCTTGCGAGCGCGAGCCGGGCGGGAACCGAGAAGTGATCACGAACGGCGAGGGATCGCGCGGGCTCCGGGTCCGCGGCTCGCAAAACGGAACGCGGAAATGCCGTAGCCGAGCGATCCACCGCGGGCGAGCTTGCCTGGACCGGCCATACCGTGTACACACCGACGGCGTCGCGGTCCGAGACCGTGATCCGCGGGCGTTCGCGCCGTGGCGGGTCCGGCGCGGCCTGTGAGTCAAATATGTTGCTGCGCCATGCTACCTGAAGAACTCGCAAATACGACGAAACCGGATGAAACGCCGGACTCCGACGGTGGGGGCAACGCGCTGGACGGTGCAGGCAAAGAGTCCGACCGGGCGGCGCCAAGCGGCGCGGGATCCACCGACGGTCGCGCATCGGACGTCGCCGCCCCAGAGCCTTCGGTCGACGACAAGAACTCTGATCCTTTCGGCGTCGGCTTGACTGTTCCGGCCACAAGCGTGCCCGCGCATCAGCCCGACCCGCCGCCGAGCGACGTGGACACAACGCAAACCGACGCCGGTACGAACGAAGCAGTGAGTAGCACGCCCGAATCGGCCGCGCCGCCCGGCCCCGTTTCGATCGGTGATGATGCGGCAAAGGCAACCGGAGAATCCGGCGAGCCGGTGGCTGCTCAGATTCCTCCAGGTAAGGTCATCGACGCCGCCGAACGTGATGGCATCCGCGACGCGGTTAGTGCCTCCATGGATGCGGCGTCCACCGAATCCAAAGACGACGAATCGAGGTCGGAGTCCACTGAGGGCGATTCCTCCCATCGCCGTGTGGAAGACGTCCGTCGCCACCGCATTTTGCGTGAGCACGATCCCGCGACAGACGCGGACATTTCACCTGACGATAAGGAACTTGCCGCGCGCCAGCCTCGTGAATCGACGGACTGGGACAATGAGGTATCCGCACACGCGCTGGTGGTCGAGCTCAAACGCGTTGAAACCGAGGTGCGCGAACTACTGTCCGACCGCGATCCGCGGCGCAAACGAAAGCTCGCTGGGACACGCCGGTGGTACGAACTGGAAGAGGATCTCACCGCCGCAATGTATACCCGTCGGTTCGACGACGAGGTCATGGCGCGTCTGCGGATGCTGGTTGCGCTTCGGCACCGACTGTTCAAACGACTGCGATTCGTTTCAGGCACCCGACCGACGTGGAACACCTAGCCGCGACGCCGTTTCGCCCGGAGCTTGGCGCGACGATCGCGAGACCGTGAAGAGGCCATCCGTTTCGGCGTTGACGCCAATCCAAATCCAAATCCAAGTCCAGCGCCAGCTTGTCAGCGGTCCGTTGCAAGCGGGCCGAGGTTCACGTCTGCGAGAATCGGGGAGTCGGCGTTCGCTCGCCTGGGCAGCCCCATTCAGAGATGGCACCGACCAGACAAACTCCCGAAGCCTGCAACCCAATTGCCCAGTTTGGGGGCACGCTTATTGGGCAATAGTGCCCAGGCCGAAGCGCGACACGGCCTGGATGGCGCTCGGACACCGTTCTCTGGCGCCCAGCGCGGGTTTTTGACGGACTTGAAGGGGCATCCCAACTGGCATGCAGCGTGCTCAATCCTGTTAAGCAGAAGTTGTCCGCCGCGGATTCCGATTGGCATCTATGGGAGCGCTATTGGGGTGGCGTGATTTCTTGTCGCGCGCGGCAACTTCGGCCTTGGGGAGACACACCGACACGCAGTCGTGGAGGGGTGCACCATGCGATAGCGTTCTCTGTCTCGACCGAGGCTCCCGGCGGCACCGGGCCGGGAGTCGGCAGGACGGGGCGGAAGCGGGCGAGCGGGTTCGCGAATCGGGTCGAACCGATCGAGCGCGCCGCCCGCGGCTATCCATGACATAATACGGGATCCTCTCCGCTTCCGGTCCTCCTGATCCAAGCGCGTCCGTTGGGGACGGACACGTCCCGGGTCTTGCGGGCCGGAGCGGCTTTTATGGACCTATGTATCGCGTTCCTCGCCCCTATCGCGAAATCACGGACCGATGTTCCACCAAAGGGAGCCGGTCCGGCTGCGCGAGCGCGCCCACCTCACTTCGCGAACAATCACTTTCGCTACCGCTCTGCCGCCGTCTCCGCACATAGCCAGTAGGGCTACCATTAGTCTACCCACAGTGGATCGCAGATAGTTCAAGCAGCGAAGCACCAGCCGAAGATCTGCTCGGTGGTCACGGAGCGCTCCATCGGTGAATCATCCCCTTGTGTGCAGGCGTTCTCGAACGGAAGAAAGTAAAGAAAGACAGGCACTGAGGGTTGACGGAAGGGAGAATCGGGGTACCTTTCCGTGCGGTTGGTTCGTCGAGCGAGGCACGCACCCGGCCCAGGCTTAACACGTCCGGATCGCACTGCCAGGATCGTCTTCCTTCCCAAGAGGCCGACATGTGGGCCGCTTTCATTTCCCGACACTGAAAGTAAAAAAGTGGGTCGGGCTGGCTGTCGATTGGAGATCGTAATGGGCAAGAAACTATATGTAGGCAACCTCTCCTACAACGTGAGCAGTTCGGATTTGGAGGAGCTGCTCGGAGCACACGGCACGGTCATCAGTGCCGAAGTCATTAGTGACCGAACAACCGGTCAGAGCAAAGGCTTCGGTTTTGTCGAAATGGCTTCATCCGAAGAGGCGGATGCGGCGATCGAGGCCCTCAACGGTCAAGCACATGACGGTCGCAACCTAACGGTCAATGAAGCCAAGCCTCGTGCGCCGCGCACCGGTGGTGGTGGTGGTCGTGGTGGCTACGGCGGCGGCGGCGGTGGTGGCGGCTACGGCGGTGGTGGCGGTGGCGGCGGCGGCGGCGGGCGCAGAGACCGCTATTAGCTCGGATAACGGTGGTACAACAGCATCGGGTCGCACACATTCTCACGTGCCGGACGCCTTTCGGGCGCACCCTTCATCGTGTGATCCGACCCTCACAGCCCTGTGAGGTTTGTGGCGGACCGGTGTTCGGCTCTGTCGGGTACGCCGGTGGCCCTGCGTGTCGAAGCAGCATTGGTTCGCGGCCCAGCCGCCGAGTCC
>JADFHG010000543.1 GCA_022567365.1 Planctomycetota bacterium
CGACAACGGCAAGCGCCTTGCCGTACTTGCGCTTGCCGATCCACGCCTGCACCCGGCAGATCATCACCGCGGGGAAGTTTGCGTCATCCTCGCCGTAGTTCTTGACAAAACGCTTCGCGGATGAAAGAACGCTCCGAAAGCGTTCCTTCTCCAACAACACGCGGATGACGAAGAGATCGCCTTTCGGCGTGCCTGGTGGGGGAGGCACGACTTCGGACCACTGCTCGCTTTTCTGATCATATTTGAGTGTGCGCAGTCGTGGTTTCTGTGCCTTGGCGACGTCGATGGATGCGACCCCGACCAGCCACACGCACGCGGCTACGGTTGCCATGCCTTTGCTGGTGCACCTGATGGGCACGTGTCGGTCCTCCGCCGGTTGCCGGGTCGGTTCGCTCGTCGTGCGGCATTCTATCGGCAACTCCGGTGATTCCGCAACACCGGACGTACGGCGCCTGACCGTTAGCGGGCGCTCAGGCCCGGCTGCGCGACGCCTCCTCCGCGTACTTGCGCGAGGCCATTGGAAGCGGGCCGGCTGCTATGGTAGAGTCCCGTCGTATGAGCGATCCCACGAATGTTGGTTGGGTGAATCGTGTCGGTGGCGGAAATGGCACCCAAGATGCCGACGAATCGGCGCGTGCCGACCCTCGTTCGGGTCGTCTGGCGTGGCTCAAGCGCGGTGCACCGGCGATTTGCGTCGTCTGCATGGTTATCTCGTGCGGGGGTTCGCACAGACGCCACAAACCGTCGATCCTCGTGACGAAGGCCAACGCCGGTGAGTACATCCGGGTGGCGCTCGAGGACGACGACCCGGACGCCCGCCGCCGCGCGATCGACCAACTCGCCCACAGCCGCCATCTGAATCGCACGAGCAGCGTCGACGCGCTCGATGTGATCGCGCGGACCGATCCCAGCGAACGGGTGCGGTGTCGTGCCGTCCGTGCGATGGCAAACGTCGCGAATCCCAAAGGCGTCGAGACCATGCTCGCGATCCTCGACGCCTCGGGCGAGCGACGCGACGTACGCCCCGCGGGCGACGAACTTCGCTGGCACGCAGTGGAGGCGTTGGAGCGGTTGATTACCTCGACGACCCTCGCCGCGGCGACGTCGGAATTGGTGCATGACACAGCAATCAACTTGCTCGAACGCGATCCGTCGCGCGCGGTTCGCATCGGAGCCGCGAAACTGCTTGGTTATTGTCCGACGAGGCCGGCGTCTCGGGCGCTGGTTTCCGCCTTGAGCGCGAAGGACTTCGGAATCGTGTACGAAGCCGAGCGATCGCTTACACGCCTGACCGGGCAAACGCACGACCACAGCCCCGCCGCGTGGACGGCTTGGTTGGAAAGGACGGACGATCCGTTCCTCGATCGTGGTCATTCACCGTAGCGGCGAAAGAAGGCCGAGCACTTGCAAGCCATCGTTTTCGATCGAACTGTCCGGTTTGACACCCATCATCCCGAGCCCGTCCCCAAGGACGGCGAGTGTCTTCTGCGTGTGCATATGGCGGGCATCTGCGCGACGGACCTGCACATCATGGACGGATACATGGGGTTTTCCGGGATCCTCGGGCACGAGTTCGTGGGTACCGTCGCCGCCGGTCCGGATGAGTGGCGAGGCAAGCGGGTCGTATCGGAAATCAACTGCGTCTGCCGCAAGTGTGACATGTGCCTGTCCGGGTTGGCCGCTCACTGCGTCAATCGCACGGTCATCGGAATCAGCGGACGAGACGGGTGCTTCGCGGAGCTGATCGCCGTCCCGTTGCGGAATCTGCACGCCGTGCCCGATCGGATCACAAACGAACAGGCGGTGTTCATCGAGCCGCTCGCGGCCGCGTATCAGGTGCTCGTGCAGTGCAAGATCGAGCCGCGGATGACCGTCACCGTCGTGGGCGCCGGGCGGTTGGGACTGCTGGTGGCTCAGGTCGTCAAGGCGACGGGCTGCCGCCTTACCGTCGTGGATCGCAACCGCGACAAACTGGAGCTGGCGGAAAAACACGGGATCCAGTCGATCCACGTGGACGATGTGATCGGGCGCGCCGACCGCGACGTCGTCGTCGAATGCAGCGGTTCGGCGGCCGGTCTGGAAATCGCGATGGGCCTTTTGCGACCCCGCGGCACGTTGGTGCTCAAGAGCACATATGCACCATCCAGCGCAAAGTCGAACGCGCAGGCGAGCGCGCAATCGAACGAAGGTGCGCTCCCGAACCTCGCACCGATCGTCATCAACGAGTTGCACGTGATCGGAAGTCGATGCGGCCCGTTTCCAGAAGCGATCAACGCGCTAACCCGAGAAGCGGTCGAGGTTCGATCAATGATCTCCGCGACGTTCCCCCTCGCGCGTGGTCTGGACGCGCTCGAGGCCGCCAAGGATCCGCAGCGCGTCAAGGTTCTGATCACGATGAACCCTCGCTAATCGCACGTTCCCAAGGGCGCTTGCCCCGGCGCTCCACCGGCTTGCTATCGACGCCAACCTGGATCGAGCTGCCAACTGCCCCGAGCCGCGGGCTTCAGCCCGCGCGATGTCACCGGGTTGACCGTGCCACTGGCTGACATCTATT
>JADFHG010000544.1 GCA_022567365.1 Planctomycetota bacterium
ACATGTGGGGCTGCGCACCGCGCGCACCCCGTGCGCACCGGCCGTGGTCGCGCGATAGCGACGGTCCAAAACGTAGTTCGGCGCGCGGATCGGGCGCACATGCCGTGAGACCGCATTGAGGCCGTCGCGCGAATGCCGCGCGTCACGAGCAACCAGCGCGCAACAAGGGCGTTGCCCACCGGTTGCGCCTAGCGAGCCTTGGTGCGGACAGCACAGAGCGCAGCCTGTGCGCCATCGGTGCGCGGTTGACTCCGCGGCGTAATTCGACCACGAAGCCCAGAGCGACACCGGTGTTCAGCCGGTGACCGGACGGGACACAACCCGTTCGACACCATGCTCAACGAGCGAATGGCGCATGTCGGGCGCACGGCACGAATGCCACGATGTTGAAAGGCGAAGCGAAAGGAGGAAACGCCAACGGTTGCTGGAAATCAGCGAAGAACCGAATGGAATCGATGGCTATTTATCGGGATACCCTGTACGAATAGGAGAACAAGTGATTGAGTATCCAACCGTTTCCGTTGCCCTGACCCTCATTTCGACCACAACACGCGCAAACTACCGATAACTCATCTCAACTATACACCGCCTGCGCCAAGAATGCAAATCCCGCGCGTCAATTGGTTCCTCGATGCACGTCCTGCCGCATCGCCCGAACTCCTGCGTTCGGCGCTGCGGTCGTCCATTCGAAGAGGAATCCCGGATCGGCCGCGTGTATTGCGAGATTACCCGTCTGCGTCCCAAACGATTCGCAAACCTCGATTCTGAACATGACGCCAAGTGAATCCCCGGTCTGTGCCACGTGACGTCGCCGTTCCGTGCGCACTTGGCGGCCGCGAAATTGCGCGCACGCGGCCCCACATCGGAAAACGCCATGCGTCGGTCACTATCCATCGCATCGTTGATCCAAGACCGCCCGGACGGAACTCCGGGCGCGGCTTGCTTGGCGGCCCGGTCTCGCTGCGTCGCTCTTTTCGTTTCCGGCGACTCATACGCATGCGGACGCGGTTCCGTACCTTAGAACACCGCGCAGCACGAACCGGCGCGTCAATTCTCAGTTTTTTTTCGTCCTCGACGAATACCCTTCGGCCCGATCAGGCGTACCTTGTGGGGCCGTGAGAGTTTCGGAGGCTAACGGCTGCCGTCCTGGGGATGCGGTCAGGCTGAACCCGCGAACCACAATCGGGAGGACGAGGCTCCTACCGAGCCGTTTCTCCAGCGAGCCAGGATGCTGGACGAGGACGAAACGCGCCGAAAGGTATGCCCGCGTCGCCGCCCGGTTCGCGCTGATCGGCTTCCGCCGGGCGGCCTTGATCAGACATGGGCTCGGCGGATCTCGCTCTCCCCGTCGTATAGGTCGCTCGGTCTGTCAGGCACCCTACTTCACGTGCGATTGACAGCTCATCCCCCGCTCCGGTATCCTCGGCACCTACCGGGGACTTTGTAACCTCGACACTACTCGGGAGGAACGTAATGGGTCATGTATTCGATCACCTGCCGGCCACCGTCGGGCGGACGCCGCTCGTCAAGATCAATCGGATGATCAATGCCCCGGCCACCGTGCTCGCCAAGCTCGAGTTCACCAACCCGCTGTGCAGCGTCAAGGATCGCATCGGCACGGCAATGATCGAAGCCGCCGAGCGCGACGGCCGGATCGATCCGCAATCGGTCATCATCGAGCCGACGTCGGGCAACACCGGCATCGCGCTGGGATTCGTCTGCGCCGCCAAGGGCTACAAGCTGACGCTCACCATGCCGGAAAGTATGTCCGTCGAACGCAGGTCCGTGCTGACGGCGCTCGGGGCCAAGATCGTGCTCACGCCCGCCGCGGAGGGTATGATGGGGGCCGTCGCGAAGGCGGAAGAACTCGTCGCGGACACGCCCAACTCGTTTATGCCCCAGCAGTTCAACAACCCGGCCAACCCGGAAGTCCATCGCCGCACGACGGCCGAGGAGATCTGGGACGATACCGACGGCAAGGCCGACATATTGGTTTCCGGTGTCGGCACCGGCGGGACGATCACGGGTGTGGGCGAGGCGATCAAGAGTCGAAAACCGTCGTTCAAGTGTTACGCCATCGAGCCGAGCACTTCGCCGGTTATCGCGCAGACCCGAGCGGGTGAGACGCTCCAGCCCGGCAAACACATGATCCAGGGCATCGGAGCGGGTTTCATCCCCGGCGTGCTCAATATCGACGTGATCGACGGCGTCGTCCATGTGTCCAGCGAGGAGGCCTTCGAGTGGGCACGCAGGGCGTCGCGTGAAGAAGGCATCCTGTGCGGGATTTCCTCCGGCGCTGCCTTGTGCGCGGCGGATCGGGTGGCCAACATGCCGGAAAACAAAGGCAAAGTGATCGTAACCGTCTTGCCGAGCGCCGGTGAGCGATATCTGTCCACGCCACTCTTTGAGGTGCCATAGCAGCCTGTTGAAAAAGTGCTGTCCACCCGAGCAAGTAGCGGCCGGCCCCCGTGGCGGCCGTTGGACGGTGATAGCGGATTCGAGAGCCACGTCCGCCACCGGTGGGGGACGCTACGCCGACTTCTTCAAC
>JADFHG010000545.1 GCA_022567365.1 Planctomycetota bacterium
TTGATGTTTGACGCAGAACAACGCTCGTAAACCATTAAGGAAAAGTCAGTTGATCCATTCGTATGATGAAAAAATCCCTTTTGGCCGGTGGCTCGCCCATTACCTATAGCATGACAATCAACGTATCTAACACTTATACCTGTTCCTACTTGTGCATGTGAAATAAATAACTTAGAAGATCCTGGGGTGACTTTATCTTCGCTTAAATAAGCCGTGCATCTTTCAGCCAAACCCACGCCGGAAAAGTAATTGTGGATGGCCGCGGCCATATTGCGCTCGGCAGTGCTTGGCGCACGCACACCCGCCGATTCGGCGAGGCGAAGGGCCGTCCGAATGGCCGTCTGACTCGCCTTCCCTAACTTTTTCGCATTGGGAAACTCTTCCGCAAGGACTGCTGCCGTTCGTTCACCTACATTGGGGATATTCAATCCAACCAGCACGCGGGAGAGGGGCTGCGTCTTCGATTTCTCTATCCCTTTGAGCAGTTGCGCGACGCTCTTTTCCCCGAGCCCGTCGAGTTCGATCAATTTTGCACGATGCCCGTGCAGGTCATAAATCGAAAGAATGTCCCTCAGGAACTCTGCGTTGACGAGAAGCTGGACTGTCGATTCGCCAAGCCCTTCAATATCCATCGCACTTCGCGATGCGAAATGGCGGATGCGTTCCTTTACCTGGGCCGGGCAATCGACATTGCGACACCGCAGCGTCGGCATCGTCTCGACGACGACCACGGGCGACTCGCATTTCACGCACGTCTCTCGCGCGGTCTTGCGCTGTATGACCTTGTAGGCATCTTCGCACGATCGGTTCTCACACCGAAACGCTACGAGACCCGGGTCGGGCTTGTCGAATTCGAGCACCGAATCACATACAGGGCACGCCTTCGGCACGCGGATCGGGCTTGAATCGGATTCGCGCTTGCTGGTGACGACGCCCGTCACCTGTGGGATGATCTCGCCCTTCTTTTCAATGATTACGCGATCATTCTCGTGCAGGTCGAGTCGCTCGATGTGTACGGGGTTGTGCAGGCTTGCGTTGCTGACCATCGTGCCGCCGACCCACACCGGTTCGAGCCTCGCCACGGGTGTGATCGCGCCCGTCTTGCCTACTTGGAAATCCACCGAATTCAGTTTCGTCTCCGCCTGCTCCGCAGCGAACTTGTACGCGATGCACCACCGCGGATATCGGCTTGTCGCACCGAGGATCGCGCGTTGGGCGAAATCGTCCACCTTGATGACCAGCCCGTCCGTTTCGTAGGGAAGGGCGTCGGGTTCATCCCCGCCGCGCCGGCGCCGCGCGTCGCATTCCGCCAGGCGGTCGATGACCGCGCTTATCGAATCGGCGAGAAACGAAAACGGGCTGACCGGGATGCCCCAATCGACGAACATTGCGAACAGCTCGGCATGAGACGCAGCCGCGAGCGGCTCGATGCGGCCGAAACCGTGGGCGACGAACATCAGCCCCCGGCCGGCGACGTTGCGCGGATCGAGCTGCTTGAGCGTGCCGGAGGTCGCGTTGCGCGGATTGGCGAACCGCGCCTCGCCCGCGGCGTCGCGGGCCTCGTTGAACCGGTGGAAATCCGCCGTGGGCCAAACGATCTCCCCGCGCACCTCGAGCACACGCGGAAGGCCCTCGCCCGAAAGGCGCAGCGGCACGGACCGAATCGTCCGGACGTTGTGCGTAATGTCGTCTCCCGTGACACCGTCACCCCGCGTCGCCGCGACCGCGAGCACGCCATCCTCGTACCGCAGCGAGACGGCCACCCCGTCGATCTTCGGATCGACGATGTAGCGGTATGGCGACTGGCCAAGCCCCTTCGCCACCCGCGCGTCGAACTCGCGAAGTTGCCTTTCGTCGTACGTGTTGTCCACCGAACGCATCGGCACTGCATGCGTGACGTGCTCGAAGCCCTCGATGGGCGCCTCGCCCACCCGCTGAGTCGGCGAATCCGGCGTGATCAGGTCGGGGTTGGCGGATTCGAGTGTTTTGAGTTTTGTGAACAGGTCGTCATACGCCCGATCCGAAATAGTCGGCTGTGCCAGCACGTAGTACGCGTGATCGTGGCGCCGGATCAGGGAGCGCAAGTTCTCGATCTGTTTTTCGGCGGTCGAGGTCATTACGCTGATTATGGCCGAGGTCGGCGGGCGGTGGAAGCCGCCGATTCGTGAGTCACGCTGGATCGCGCGGCGGGTCGGCTCGGCAATGAGGCGTACGGAACCACCAGACAATCAGTCGCGCCAAACCCGATCGCCGGTACGGTGCGGATGTCAAACCGCACGATTCCGCGACACCGACCGCGGCGGAACCCGACTCACCTGGTGCATCGCCACACATAGACTTTCGGTTGTGCGGCGACCCGAATCCGAACCGCGACCGTGAGGCAGCGGACTTTGCTATGCCTATCGCTCAACACCAACCCCAAGACTCTGCGTTGGCGGCACACTAACGGCGGCCCGCTCACGATCGGCGCTGATCCTTGAAAAGGGAGCGGTCTCGTTGCCCCCTTGAACGCGACCTCCTCCGCTACCCCAACACTACGGATCCCGC
>JADFHG010000048.1 GCA_022567365.1 Planctomycetota bacterium
CGGGCGCGCGCCCGATGCCGCGTGGGTGAATTGCACAGGCCAAGTCATTACGCTCAACCAGTTGCGATCACCGGCTGCGGTTGGGTAACTCCGTTCGTGTCGGGAGGTATTGACGCCGTTTTGTCCGTCGCGGCCGCGGGGTCCGCGAGCATCAGCGCCGACGGGGTTTTCTCGGCCATCCCCGATAGCGCAGTGACGCACTTCGACGGGCTGTCGAAGGAGATCGTGCTCGACAAGGCGTCGTGGATCACGGCGATCGCACTGGAGCACGCGCTCGAGCAAGCCGGTATCGATCGCGACGGGACCGACCCCTGCCGGACAGGCATGGTGTTCGGCTCGGCCCTCGCGGGCCAACTGGGGATGATTCGATTCGCCGAAGACGTCCGCGCCCAAAGCCCGCGCTTCGTCAGCCCGATCCACTTTCCGCAAACGGTGGGCAACTACGTCAGCGGCGCCCTCGCGCGGGCGTACCACGTCCGCGGACCCAATCAAACGCTCGCGTGCGGCGCGGCCTCCGGGCTGAGTGCCGTCATCGAGGGCGCGCGGCTCCTATCGGCCGACATGGCCGACGTCGTGTACGCGGGCGGTAGCGACCGCCTGTCCGACGCGCTCGCGCTGGGGCTTGACGACGGTTCGCGCAGATTCGCGGAGGGCGCGTGCATGTTCGTATTGGAGCGGGCCGACGACGCCAAGGCGCGGGGTGCAACGATCATCGCAACGATCACGCCACCGCCCTCGGCCGAAGACGAAGCAACTGCGGCGACCGCAGCGCGCGCAGAAATCGACGCCGGCGCAGCATCGACGGAGGAAGCGATCGTTTCCTGTGCCACCGGTCGGCGCCCTGGCGGCATCGACATCGCACATTGGATCGGTCATTGCTTCGCCGCCCTCGGTGCAGCCGCCATCGCAGCCGCCATCGGCGCCGCCTCAGGCCGAGAAGTGCCGGTGTGGAGCGAGGATGACAGCGGCGCCGTGACAACCCACCGCGTGGAAGCCCTTGCGCCAGCTAGAGCGGCAGCGCCAACCGGCGACAGCAACGGTAACGGGAACGATGGCGACGGCGTATCGGCCCTCATTCTCGCCGACGCGGCCGACAGCCCCCGCGCGGGGTTGAGGCTGCGGTTCGAGTGAGAACCGTTACATAGCCAGGGTCAAGGATCGGTCTACGAACGTCTCTCTCGACCACCCCTCTTTACTCTGTCACGAGCCCTCCGCTATCGGCCACAGCTTCGCGCTGTTTTCGATCTTCGTTCCTGAACAATCCGCTCCGAGCTTTCCGGAGCAAATCGCCTTCTTGATGGCCTGGTTGAATTCGGAGTCGGTGAACCGGCTTGCATTGCGAACGGTTGTTTCTGTTCTCAGAAACTTCCATTTCGTTGGACCAATCAAGCTCGCCGTATCGAGAACGGCGGTGAGGATTTTGCCTTTGTCCACAACCTCCTCCTTCGGCTCGTTTGCAAACAGGAACCCCTCGACCGACTCGGCACGTACGAATTTGCGTCGGGCATTGACCATCGCCCGGTTCATCAGATCGACCGCGTGATGTGATCGAGAGCCAAAGATTAGATGATACTTCGGCACACGCATATTGATCGTCTGACGAATGGGATAGTCAAGCACCCAGCGAAACCAGCTGCGGAGCTTATCGACGTATCCTGCGGCTATCGCCTCAGCACAGTCACCGCCAGTTCGCTTCCCATCCGCAATGATGTCCTGCCAATAAGACCCGCCAGCGATTTCGTCGCAGGCGACAACCTCATGATGCGCCGGATTAAGGACTCCACCCTCCGAAGCCCGCGTGAGAAGGCCCCTTGCCCGTCGGACGAATTTTGACGAATGGAAGTTGATCAGTGTTTCGACACTCCGTCCGACTAGAAGTTGATCATACGCCGCCTTGAGATCATCAAACTTCAGCTGCCCAGGGCTCATTGGGTCGAGATAGATGAACACGCTGTGGTCTTGGGATATTTGGCGGATGTGGTCCGCGTGCGTCCGAAAATCGCCCTCAAGAACGTCGATAGCGAAGGGAAAGTTCTTCACATTTGCTCGTAGACGCTCGAAGAGCGACTTTTCGGCTTCGATGAACACGGCGCGAACCTTCGTGCCTCTTGCATGGGCCTTTTCGAGATGCTTAGCGATTATCAAGGGACTCCCCAGGCTCCCGTCTTCGGAAAACCGACCTGGACCGGCAAAGCAGTCAATCACCGCGATCGGCAGGCGGAGTGTTGCAACCTTCGGGAGGTAGGGCTCCAAGTAGTAGTCGAGGATCGCGTCCTTATACTCCGACCATGGTTTCTTTCGTCGAAAGAAATCGTTTGGATCCTGTTGCACCGTTTGATCTCCCGTCTCTCGTCCGAGAAGGCGATGGCATTCCGTCCCAAGTCCTACCATCCAGCTCTCGCCCCGTCTTCTTCTTATTCACGCCGCCCCACTGCTTGAAGAAAAACGGAACATCGTATTGCTTGCATCGATCTCGAATCCGTTCGACCCACTCCCGCTTCATCGGGCGGGCGCCGGGGCCTGATTCGCCGCCGACGATGACCCAGTCGATGCCGGTAAGCGGAAGTCGCGCGATCGGTCCGAGCAGCGGCTCGACCGAGAGAAACCGGACCCGCGCGGGGATCTCGCGAAGCGTGTGTATGCGGTGGACGTAATCCTGGTTCTCGACACTCGTACCCAGCCACACGTTGTCGGGCCAGGGCAGGCGATCGGCATACGCGAGCGCGATCTCCGGCCGCTTGGTCAAGACCTGAAACTCATGCCGCGCTGCTTCGACCATGACGTCGAAGACCTGGCGAATGAAATCGAAGGGCAGGTCTTCCTGAAACAAATCGCTCATCGAGTTGACGAAGACGCGCCGCGGTTTCTTCCACCCGAGAGGGAGCATTAGCGACTGAGGATGCATCGCCAGTGAGAATGCGTCCTTGTATTGCGGGACGCCCATGGCCTGCAAACGTTTCGACATTCGCTCGGCGTAGCAATTCTTGCAACCCGGGCTGACCTTCGTACACCCGGTGACCGGGTTCCAGGTTGCCTCCGTCCATTCGATCCGCGATCCGATTGCCATGATCCGCCACCTAACAAAACCCTTATATACCAATACTACTACACAGATCGACCATTGTCGAGCGATTTCGCTACTCGATCGCGTGAGCTTGTTGGAATCTGCGGATATAGGAAGGGGCAGAAATGACCGACTTCGGGGCGCAATTACCGCGCTGCAAGTTGGGGCTAACTCATTGGGCAAATGCGCGACGTCGCCGCCACCACGCGATCAACGCATCGCTATTATCGCTCGATCCCAGTTGCCACGGCACGTCAATCGTACACGACCGCCGGACACACACCATTCGCTATGTTGCACTCGACCTCGCTGATCCAATTGTCAAGGAACGACTCGTACGAGGCGAGAGAATCCTCAACGTTTGCTGCGTCAAAGAACCAAAATCGAAACGGGCCAAAAAAGCGTTCGCACGTCTCGCAAGGTGGCGGGAAACTCAGGTCGCATGTGCCCGCGGATTCGGCCATGAGATCGAACAGGCGTTGCTCCTGGTCGTTCGCACACGTTGCATCTGTGGTTTCCGCACAATCCGCCATTGACACAACCGTTCGATCCCCGGTCGCGGGGTCAATGCGCATGATCAACGGGGCGTGTTCCGGCGGGCCGCCGGATACGAGCAGATCACCATCCGTTTGCACGGCGATCTTGCTCGGTGCATCGAGCGCGGGTCCGGTGCCGGTCGAGGAGTTTGAAACGATCGACCTGTTTCCCGAAACGGGATCGACACGAAAAACCGCATCCGCGCAAGGATCCGCGACGAAAACGGTCCCGTCCTCCGCCAGAGCTATACCGCTCGGGCAGTCGAACGGGGGTCCCTCGCCCGTCGTAGCGTTTGAGAGCATCGTGCGATCACCGGTCGTCGGATCGACGCGCAGCAAGTCGCCGGACGGATTAAGCACGAGGATGGTCCCGTCGTCTTGGACGGCCAATTGCAACGGAAGTAATACGGGTGGGCCAAGCCCGATGTCGTCGCCCGACACAAAGGTCACCTCTCCCGGCGCCCCGACAATCTCGACGATTGCACCGGTTTCGGCACCGTCAACTCCGAGGACTCCTACGAACACTCGCCCGTCCTTCGCCACCGTGATTCCAAACGTGCCGCCGCTTCCCAGCCCTAGAGGGATCTCGAGGATGACCTGAAGGACCGTTGTCCGATCGCCGGAAGTCGAATTCACCAAGACGACCGACTCACGTTGCACAATGAGTAGGTTGCCGTCGCCGTCCAAAGCACCGTCCGAAACGAATTGCAAGAGCGGTCCCGTACCCACTTCATCGACCTGCTCGAAGTCGCTCGAAAGAAACGCGCTCGACACGATCGACCGATCGCCATTTGTCGGATCAACACGAAGCACCCGTTCGAAGCCCTCGAAGATCAGGAGATTCCCATCGGGCTCCACGACCAGGCCGAGCCCTTTGCTTGCGAAACCGGGGCCGTTTCCGACCGGCTCTGGAAGAATGACCGGCGTCGTTTCTTGTGGTTCTTGGTTCGGGTTTCCCGGGTCCACGTTGCACGCGCTACCCGCCAATATTCCCAGCGCCGCTATTTGCAGCACGCCATGTCGCGGTGTGATCATCGTCGTGGCCTCCAAAAGGACTGGCCGTTGCGCCCCCGCTAGCATACCCGGTTCGCGACGAATAGCAAACAGCCCGACCAGACTCCTGCCCGACCGCGCAGCAATCAAAGAATCGCAAACGCAAACACCCCGCCGAGGGAGATCTCCTCGGCGGGGTGCCAGTATGTTGCACGGTCACGTCTCGCGTGGCCGGTTGGTTTTCGCGTCGTCCGTGACGGTCATTGGGTGGCTCGTCTACATCATGCCGCCCATGCCGCCCATTCCACCCATGCCGCCCATGCCACCTCCTGGCATTCCTCCGCCACCGCCGCCTTTCTTGCTGTCCTTCTCCTTGATGTCACTGATGATCACATCGGTCGTGAGCAGGAGACTGGCGACGGAAGCCGCGTTTTGCAGGGCGATTCGCTCGACCTTGGTCGGGACCAGGATGCCCATCTTGATCATGTCGCCGAACTCGCTGGTGAGGACGTTGTAGCCGAAGTTCGTGCTCTTCTCGGACATGATGCGCTGCCAGACGATCGAACCGTCATCGCCGGCGTTCATGGCGATCTGCTTGAGCGGCGCGGCGAGGGCGCGGCGGACGATATCGACGCCGGTCTTCTGGTCGCCCTTGACCTTCTTGGCCGCGGCGTCCAGCGCCGCCCCCGCCCGAACGACGGCCACGCCGCCGCCCGGCAAAACGCCTTCCTCGACGGCCGCACGGCAGGCGTGCAGCGCGTCCTCGACGCGGGCCTTCTTCTCTTTCATCTCGACTTCGGTGGCCGCGCCGACGTTGATCTGCGCGACGCCGCCCGCCAGCTTGGCCAGACGCTCCTCGAGCTTCTCGCGATCGTAGTCGCTGGTGGTCGCGTCGATCTCGTTCTTGATCTGGTCGATGCGGCCCTTGATATTCGCCGTGGTTCCGCCGCCCTCGATGATCGTCGTGGTGTCCTTGTCGATGCGGACCTTCTTGGCGCTGCCGAGGTCGGAGAGGCTGACGTTTTCGAGTTTGATGCCGAGATCCTCGAAGATGGCGGTGCCGCCGGTGAGGATCGCCATGTCCTCGAGCATGGCCTTGCGGCGATCGCCGAAGCCGGGGGCCTTGACGGCCGCCACCTGCAACGTACCGCGGAGTTTGTTGACGACGAGCGTCGCTAGCGCCTCGCCCTCGACGTCTTCGGCGACGATGAGGAGCGGCCTGCCCGACTGCGAGACCTTTTCGAGGATCGGGATGAGATCCTTGATCGCGGAGATCTTCTTTTCGTGGATGAGTATGAACGGCTTTTGCAGCTCGCACGCAAGGTCTTCAAACTTGTTGATGAAATGCGGGGAGAGATAGCCCTTGTCGAACTGCATTCCCTCGACGAGATCGACGGTCGTTTCGAGGGAGTTGCCCTCTTCGACGGTGATGACGCCGTCCTTTCCGACCCGATCCATGGCCGTGGCAATGTGCTTGCCGATTTCCTTGTCCTGGTTGGCGGCACAGGTGCCGACCTGGGCGATCTGTTCGCCGCCCTTGACGGGTGTGCTCATGTCGGCGAGGGCGGCGACAACGGCGGTGACGGCGGCCTCTATTCCGCGCTTGAGCTCCATCGAGTCGGCGCCGGCGGCGACGTTCTTGAGGCCTTCTTCGTATATGGCTTCGGCGTAGATCGTGGCCGTCGTGGTCCCGTCACCGGCGACGTCGGACGTCTTGGAGGCGACCTCCTTGACCATCTGGGCGCCCATATTCTCGTAGGCTTCTTCGAGCTCGATTTCCTTGGCGACGGTGACGCCGTCCTTGGTGACGGTCGGCGCACCGAACGACTTTTCGATCACGACGTTTCGGCCACATGGACCGAGCGTGGCCTTGACCGCGCGTGCCAACTGGTTGACACCACGGCGGATGGCCTCGCGGGCTTCCATCTCGTATGCGATTTGCTTGGCTGCCATCAGCGATTATCTCCAAAATGTGTTTCGTAAGGGTTGGACTTCTCACCACCCGAGCATGCGATTCCGCGTTACCCGACGATCCCGAGCACGTCGGACTCGTCCATGATGATATACTCCTCGTCGCCGACCTTGATCTCGGTGCCGGCGTAGCTCGTGAAGACGACCTCGTCGCGCTCGGAAAGTTGCATTTCGCTTCGAGTGCCGTCGTCGAGAATGCGCCCGTTGCCGACGGCCAGGACCACGCCGCGCTTGGGCTTCTCCTTGGCCGAGTCGGGAAGGACGATCCCGCCGGTCGTCGTCTCCTCGGCTTCGACGCGCTTGATGATGACCTTGTCGCCCAGGGGCTTGATGTTGAGTTTGCCGTGCTTTGCCATCTGATCGAAAACTCCTTTCGTCCGGGTTGAGGATCCCGCCCCACAATCACCGCGGCGCGGTCCGGGCCGCGCTTGGCGCGCGGTCTGGCGGTGCGGTCCGCCACGCGCGGAACGCCCACCGGCAAAGCAATAGCACGCCCGGTGCCAAGGGAGACGTCGGGCGCGACTTGGCGACGAAAGCCCGTAAGCCGTTTGTTTTCAGCAGGTTACGGACTTGGCGCTCGACCGCGGCCCCCCTCGCAAGCGCTGTCCTCGGGATCGGCGCGCTGTCATTTCTGCCATTGGGATTCTCCGCGCTGCCAGATTGGCAGTCCGGCGGGTCTTGCCCATGGGGTCGGGGCAGGGACCGGAGCGGGAGTTCCGACGTGTGAATTGGCCGAACCAAGTGAGCCTCGCGGTTCGTCGCGCGTGAAGTGATGATTGGATACAGGGGTGTCTCGAGAGTCGATGGGTGCTATGGGCAAACGTGCTTGCCCGTGCGGCGTGGGAACGCGATCGACCGGCACGCGCCTACGAAAACCGATCGATCGCGCGGGCAACGACCCCGGTTATTGCTCATTGCGACCGTTGTGGGCCGCAAGCTTCGTTCGGACGCGAAGCCGTGTAACGCGCCGCGGCTCCGCAGCGATCACGTCTATTCCGATGCCGTTGTGTTCGCAATGTTCTCCGACGACCGGGATCCTACCGAGCGTAGTGAAGACGAAACCGCCGATCGTCTCGTAGTCCTCGTCCTCCGGTAGTTCGATGTCCAACTGATCATTGAGGTCTTCGATGCGCATCCGTGCGTCGACTTCGACGGTCTCCCCATCGATGCGCTTGATCGGCGCGAGCTCGGTCGTTTCATATTCGTCGGTGATTTCGCCGACGAGTTCCTCGAGAATGTCCTCGATCGTCACGAGCCCCGCGGTACCGCCGTATTCGTCGAGCACCACGGCGATATGCACCTTTTGCTCCTGAAACTCGTGCAGAAGGTCGCGCACGTGCTTTGTCTCCGGGATGAACGACACCTTGCGCATGATCTTCGCGGCGTCGAACGGAGTCGCTACGTCCAGGTGAAGCAGATCCTTCGCGTAGAGCACACCAAGCACCGTGTCGATGGTTCCTTCGTACACGGGTATGCGCGAGTGTCCGCAGCTCTTGATGAGCTTCTTGGCGGTGGCAAGATCGGTGTCCTTGGAGACTGCCTCGACGTCGGTGCGGGGCGTCATGATCTGCTCGACCAGCGTGTCGCGAAGGTCGATGACCGATTCGATCATCTCCTTTTCCTGTTCATCGACCGCACCGTGAATCTCACCCTCGCTGACCATGTCGAGAATCTTGCGCTCGAGTTCATCGGCGGTGGATTGCGCATCCTCCGCGGGAACACCGGCCAAGCGTCGGACAAACGGATCGAACAGCTCGAGCACGACGATCAGGGGCATCGCCAGCCAGCGTATCGCGCGAAGCAGCGGCAGCAGCCGCACGATCATCCAACTTCCCGAGTACTTTGCCCACGCATTGGGTATGGCAACTCCGAAGACCATCACCATTGCCAGTGCCAGGGGAAACGCCAGCACGAGGGGATTCCGGTCCTTCATCGCGGCCATATCCCCCACGAAACCGAGGCAAACGACAAGCATACCCAGCTTTGCGGCGGTGCGGAGAATCGCCGTGGCCAGCAGGAACTGAGGCCTGAGGGCGACGAATCGTTCGAGCGCTCGGTCGCGATCTTCGCGGTCGAAGTGCTCCGCGATCCTCACGGTCGACGGAATCCTGAGCGCGAGGTTGAGGGTAGCCGTGACCGTGAGCACGATCAGGATCAGCAGTCCTACCCAGATTTCGACATCGCCCACGGCGGCGACTCACAGCAGACCCATGTACACACCGATCGCACGATCACCAGTCTGCATGGTGACCGGATCGTCACTTGCCATTCCCGCCCGGCGCCGGCTACGCAGCCGGATTCACGTCCGCCCGAAGGATCGTTTCCCGCCCGTCGCTCGCGGCGACCAGTATCGACCCATCGGCGTGGGTCACAAACGAAGTCGGCACGGCAGAGGCATCGCGTGCGGCCGACTCGCACGCAGGTACGACCACCGCCCACATTTGGCCCGGTGGCAATCCGGCAGGCCAGCCCGGCGTCGCGGCGGCGGCGGGCTGGCCGGCTTTTGGGCCTGTCGACGGCGCCGTGCAGGAGATCGCGATGACCGCTGGAGGATCCGCGTTCGCCACCGGCGCACTCGGCGCAGTCGGTTCGCGCGGATCACACACACCGATAGTCCCCACTGCCGTCGCCGTGGTTGATGCGCCCAAAGACACCGATTGCGCGGGTTCCGCGGTCCCATTGGCCGTCGACAATAAGGTATCGGCATCGGGATCGAAGAGAAGAATAGCGTGCCGGAACGCGTCCCGCTCGCCGACATGCAACCCTGCGGCGATGAAGACGCCCCATTCACGGGCTTTTGATGCGATTGCCTCTCGAACCGCCTGGTGTGCGGCCATTGTTGTCGGTGCGGTCAGTTCTTTGCCTCCGGTGTCGCACGCGCCGGGAAGGACGAGCAGGTCGGGTGCTTGTTCGCAACGCGCGGCCTCATCGATGGCGCGTGTGACCGCCTGGACGTTCTCCGAAACACTGGTCGCGACGAGACGAACTTGAAGCAGCGCCAGCCTCATCGCGCCCCCCCATTGTACACCGGTCCGACGCCCAGATCGACAAGGATCTCGTCTTCCATCGCGTGCATTCGTGCGGCCTCTTCGTCGGAAGCGTCGTCGAACCCCAAGAGGTGGAGCGCGCCGTGGACCGCGTACAGCATCAACTCCGCATCCATCGGATGCCCCCGCCGATGGGCCTCTCGTGCGGCGGTTTCCGCGGAAATCACGATTTCGCCGTCGATGGGGTCGCCGGGCCGGTCGCGAAGGTCGAACGTAACGGCATCGGTCGGTCCGGCATGTCGCAGATGAGTCCGGTTGATTTCGGCGATCCGCTCGTCGCCGACAATCGCAACGCTGACGCGTGCCGACGGTGCGCCGTGTCGCCGCAATGTGGCTCCGATCGCCTCAACAAGCCGTGATGCGGGCAAAGGCCCCAGCCCATCCTCCAAGGCGACGGATATGTCGTACGGGGATTCGTCTTCCATCGTTTCGCTGCGTACGTCGGGGGAGTTTCGCACACTCGCCGACACTAGTGTAGTGATTCCAACAGACGGCCTCTTATCCGAACCCCGACCGTGCGTGGGGGGGGGAAGCGCTTTCACTGGCAAGGCCAGCCTGCTGGTGGTCAAGCCGCTTCCTGACGGGCGCGGTTCGGATCAGGCCCGCCTCCCCAAATCTGAATCACTACACTAGACGCTGACCTTGCCTTGTACGCCCTGTTGCTCCTCGGTTTTGCGCCCCTTGGGATAGGCAACGCGTCCATGATAGATGCTGCACAGACTCTTGACCAGGGACTCCTCCACGAGATGGATCTCGCGTAGTGTGATGTCGCATTCGTTGAATTGCCCGTCATTGAGGCGATCCATGACGATCTGATGGACAACGCCTTCGATCCGGCCGACCGTCGCCTCGGGAAGGGCGCGAACCGCACCCTCCACGCCGTCACATAGCATGAGCACCGCGGTGGCCTTGGAGCGCGGTTTCGGTCCGGCGTAGCGAAACTCCGATTCGGGCACCTCGCGATCGTGCTTGCCGCTGGCGATGCGCGGTTGCTTTTCGCTCGCCATGTGGTGGAAGTAGCGAATCACGGTCGTGCCGTGGTGCTCTTCTATGAAAGGATAGAGCGCCCGAGGGAGTTTGTACTCCTTGGCCATTTCGATGCCGTCCTTGACATGACCGAGGATGATCAGCAGGCTCATGGTTGGGGCGAGGTTCTCATGGCGGCTGATTCCGCCTTCCTGGTTTTCGGCAAAATAGTGGGCCTTGTGGATCTTGCCGATGTCGTGATAGAGCGCGCCGACCTGCGCGAGCAGACCGTTGGCGCCGATGCGCTCACAAGCCGCCTCGGCCAGCGTGCCCAGGACAAGACTGTGGTTATACGTCCCCGGCGCTTCGCGCGCGAGCAGTTGCAGCAAAGGCTTCGTCGGATCGCGCCATTCGAGCAGGGTCAACGACGTCGCAACCTGAAACAGCCGCTCGATGAACGGCAGGATTCCCGAAACGAGAAATCCGGCCATCATCGCGCAACCGGCGGCCCAGAGTGCGTGGTTGCGCACAAACTCGATCGATTGACGCTCGAGCAAACCACCTGCCGCCGCGACGATTGCGACGGCGATTGCGGCTACCGTGCCCGTGGCGATGATCTTCGTGCGCGAACGGATCTCGTCCAACTGATAGATCATGACGGCGAGGCCCGTCACCAGCGTCAGGAGAAACGTGAGATTGCCTCGCACGACGGTGGTCGCGAGCACGGCCACGATGCTCATGATGCCCAATGCGAATCGCTGAGGGCACACGATCGCCAGGATGCATCCGGCTAGCAAGCAAGGTGTAAGCACCAACTCGGGCAGTTGAGGCCACTCTCGGTCCACGAGCTTGACGACAAAAAGCATACCGAGGAGCACCGCGAAAAACGCCAGCGATCGGGACGCGTTTCGAAAAATCGTAGGTTGGTTCGCCACCGTATAGACGCACAAGGCGATCGACAGAAAGGCAACCAGAATCGACAAGCCGGCGCGCTCGAGAAGCCGCTCACGGCGGAGTCCGATCGCCTCAGGGGCGTCGCCGCGCATCAGCTCGAAGTATGCGGTCTGATGGGCTTCGAGCAACTCATACTGAACCGCCGTCAGTCCGCCCTTTTCGCCCGACTTGTGCGGTTCGATGAAGGTCTGCCCCTTCTCGAACGTACTCGTCGCGTCGGGCACGGCAGCGGCGGCCGCGGCGATGGCCGCGTCGGTCGCGCCCTTGTCATAGCGAAGCGTTGGATGGGCCGAAAGGG